>CAJKXC010000002.1 GCA_905203765.1 uncultured Bacteroides sp. | reverse complement strand
AAAGAGCGGCTCGGTTTCTTAGAAACCGAGCCGCTTATTTTATACACAAAAGTGTATCCTTATTATTTAAGTTCTGCCAACGCTTCCTTCATGCGGCGGATAGCTTCCACAATATTCTCATCGCTGGTAGCATAGCTCATACGAATGCATTCGGGAGCACCGAACGAAGCACCACCCACGCATGCCACATGAGCCACTTCCAACAGATACATAGCCAAATCATCCGAATTATTGATCTTACGGTCACCTGCCGATTTGCCAAAGAATGAATCGCACTTGGGGAACAAGTAGAAAGCACCTTCCGGTACGTTCACTTCAAAGCCCGGCACTTCCTTAGCCAGTTTCACAATCAGGTCGCGACGGCGCTGGAAAGCCTTGCGCATTTCTTCTACCGGAGCTTGTGTACCGGTATAAGCAGCCTCGGCAGCTTTTTGAGATACAGAGCAAGGACCTGATGTATATTGGCCCTGCAACTTATTACAAGCCTTCACAATCCATTCCGGAGCGGCAATAAAGCCGATGCGCCAGCCTGTCATGGCATACGCTTTGGAAACGCCGTTCACAATAACCGTACGTTCCTTCATTTCGGGGAATTGCGCGATACTCTGGTGCTTGCCGATATAGTTGATATGCTCGTAGATTTCATCGGCAATCACTACTACCTGCGGATGCTTTGCCAACACGGCAGCCAGTCCGGCCAGTTCTTCTTTGCTATATACAGAACCTGTCGGGTTGGATGGGGAGCAAAGAATCAATGCTTTGGTTTTCGGAGTGATGGCAGCTTCCAGCTGTGCAGGCGTAATCTTGAAATCCTGGTCGATGCCGGCAGTTACAATAACCGGCTTGCCTTCTGCCAACTTCACCATCTCGGGATAGCTCACCCAGTAAGGTGCAGGAACGATTACTTCATCGCCCGGGTTCACCAGTACCAGAATAGCATTGCAAACCGATTGTTTGGCACCATTGGCACAAGAAATCTGTGCAGCGGTATATTCCAGACCGTTTTCTTTCTTCAATTTCTCTACAATTGCATTACGCAAAGCCGGATAACCCGGAACGGGAGAGTAGCGAGAGAAGTTGTCGTCTATCGCCTTTTTCGCAGCCTCTTTAATGTGGTCGGGAGTATTGAAATCGGGTTCTCCCACACTCAGGTTAATTACGTCTACGCCTTGAGCCTTCAGCTCTGCGCTCTTTTGAGACATAGCCAGCGTCGCAGAGGGCGACAAGCTGTTTAAACGATCTGATAATTGATTCATTATGTTACTATTTAATGGTTGTTGTGCAAAACTGATTGCAAAATAAACGATTTTCTTTGGAATAAGAAAACAAAAAGACAGTTTACTTATTAAAATGAAGCGTATGTCCCATGCGTTCCTTCTTGGTAAGGAGATAGCGCTCGTTATACGGATTGGGAGTTGTCTCGATAGGCACGTTCTCCGTAATCTCCAAACCATAGGCTTCCAGACCGACACGCTTTACAGGGTTATTGGTCATCAGGCGCATCTTGTGCACCCCGATTTCGCGAAGGATCTGTGCACCGACTCCATAATCGCGTTCATCGGCCAAATGACCGAGGCAGAGGTTGGCGTCTACGGTATCCATTCCATCTTCCTGCAATTTATAAGCTTTCATCTTTTCCATCAATCCGATGCCGCGCCCTTCCTGATTCAGATAGACCACAGCACCCTTGCCGGCTTTCTCTATCATCTCCATCGCCTTGTGCAGCTGTTCTCCACAGTCACAACGCTTGGAGCCGAAGATATCTCCTGTGGCACAAGAGGAGTGCACACGAACCAGGATCGGTTCATCCAGTTCCCAAGTCCCCTTGAACAAAGCTACGTGCTCCAGTCCGTTCGACTTCTGGCGGAAAGGAATCAGGCGGAAGTGTCCGTGGTCGGTAGGCATATCTACCTCTACCCCTTTCTCTACAATGGATTCCTGATTCAAGCGATAGGCTATCATGTCACGAATGGAAATCAACTTCAGGTTGAATTCATCGGCCATTTTGCGCAATTCGGGCAAACGCGCCATCGTTCCGTCCTCGTTCATGATCTCCATAAGTGCACCTGCCGGATAAAGCCCTGCCATACGCGCCATATCGATAGTGGCTTCCGTATGTCCGGCACGACGCAGCACCCCTTTTTCCTGGGCATACAAAGGATTGATATGTCCGGGACGGCCGAAAGTGGCGGGTGTGGAAGCCGGATCGGCCAATGCACGGATAGTGGCAGCACGGTCGGCAGCAGAAACACCGGTGGTACAACCTTCCAGTTTATCAATCGTTACAGTGAAAGGAGTGCCCAGCACAGAGGTATTGTCCGTCACCTGGTGAGGCAGGTCCAACTCTTTACAACGTGAAACGGTAATCGGAGCACAAAGTACACCGCGGGCATGCTTCAACATGAAGTTCACCTTCTCGGGAGTAATCAGTTCGGCGGCAATAATCAAATCGCCTTCGTTCTCACGGTCTTCGTCATCAACCACAATCACAAAATTACCGGCTTTGAAGTCCTCAATGGCTTCTTCTATTGTATCTAATTTTACTTTTTCCATATTATATTCTCTTTTTATTTATTCTGATTGGTTTCAATAATTCCCAATACGTCTGTATTGGTCTTGATAATCCGTTCCATATCCTTATTCAAACGGATACGGAATGCCCAGATACGGAAGTAGAAGAACAGGCCGATCGGGAATACCACACCGCAGAGTAAGTTCAGCCAATAATTCCGGAAGGGACGCATATGGGCATAAACGGGGATAATGGGATAATTGTTCAGCGCCGTAAGCAAGGGGATGGAGCGCGTATTCGACATCTCATCCACCAGGTTCTCCAAGCGTTCATTGATTCCCTCTATTTCTTCATCCCGGACGTCGGTCATCCACAACTTAAAGTAATTGGGTGCACGATTCAACTCCTTCTTATCGGCATACCTGCGGCAATCCGCTGACAAAGCCTGCAACTCTCCGGGCAAATGCGCATAATCAGGATCGTGAATGATGACTTCTTTACGGAACAGATGACGCACGCTGCGGATACCTACTATCTTCTTGAACCAGTTGATATAAGCATCGGCATTCAGCACCACCGAGTCATTGTTCGATTTATAGGTAAGGAATGCTCCCAGGGGTGCCAATACCGCGGTACTGGTCCACATACCCATCCAGACAATCCATTTTCCGTCACGCGCCATCTTATAGCCTGTATTATTGATAATGTAGTAGATAATAAATATCAATACAGATACTACTACCGGCATACCCAAACCGCCTTTGCGGATGATACCCCCGAGCGGAGCGCCAATAAAAAAGAAGATCAGGCACGCCAACGAGAGAGTCAGTTTTTCGTGCCAGGAAGTCATGTGACGCCGAAGGCTGTTTTCGGTCTGCGAAATATTGAAACTCTTGAAACTCCAGTCGCTCCCGGCAGACTCTGCACGGCTGACAGCCGTAGATATAACCTTCTGCTTCTGCATCAGCGTGGCAACATTGAAGAGGCTGTCCACATTGTATTCACCCAAATAGGCTTTTTCAACTTTCAACGTATCTTCCTTGGTCAGAGAAGCCGCCACTTTATAAGTTCCTGCCATTGCCTCGCCATAATAAGCCCTTCCCACACTATCATTTCGCGTCTGCATGGAATCGATATCCGCTTGCAGCGTCTTCATGTCTTTACTGTTGGACTGGTTGCTCATGATACCGGCATCCACCATATTGAAGTCCGAATTGAACTCGATGATGGCATGCTTCTCGCGAAAAGTCTCACGCCGATAAGGCACGTTCTTCTGGTTCATGTTCTGCGACTTCAGGTTCTCGAACTGTTCGCCGCTGAACAGGTGCAGGTATAGATGCTGTTTATCTGCCGTCATCTCCAGCCTTCCCGAGTCCGATTTAATGATTTGCGCGTTCTCAAAACCCTTCTCGAAATTATAGATCAAGACATCGTACAGCATACCCGTCTTACGGTTTTTATGCTTGACATACAGGTTATAGCCGTCTATCTCGTCATAGAACACTCCTTCAGGAATGTCCACTTCGGGCGATTTCTGCTTCATGGAAATCAGCAAAGTCCATAATTTAGTCTGTGCTTTCGGACCTATAACGTTTTGGAAGTAAAAAGAGACACAACAAATAAAGCAGATAAAAATAATCAGCGGACGCATGATCTTCAACAAGGAGATGCCCGCCGCCTTCATGGCAAGCAACTCAAAGCGTTCTCCGAAGTTTCCGAAAGTAATAAGAGCCGCCAGCAGAATGGCCAACGGCAAAGAAGCGGGTACCAACGTTAAAGCCGAATAGAAGAAGAATTGTGCAAGAACACTCATCTCCAGCCCCTTTCCAACCATCTCGTCTACATATCTCCACAGGAACTGCATCATGAAGATGAAGAGGCAGATGAAGAAAGTACCCATAAAGAGCATGCAAAAGCTCTTCAGAATAAATATATCTAACTTTTTTATGCGCAGCATTTTACTTGATTCATGCAATGAAGACACAAAAGTAGCATAAAAAAGGGAGTACGAGAAATTTTTAATCGAAAGTTAACTAAAAACCACACGTTCTACGTAAAGTATCCACCTGTGACTCCCACAACTCGCGCATATCATTTACTTCGTCCACATCGGCAAAGTCGGTAATTTCCAATACAAAGTCGTTCGTCAATTCGTTATTTGTCATTTTTAATTCAAAGTACTCACGCTCGTTCTCATCGTCCATCCAACGGAAACGGATAAAGGAGTAAGCCCGCACGGCAATAATCTCCGCATCCCGCCTTTCCGTCTTCCCCCAAAAGAAGGTTACGATTTTATCATCTGACTGTACCCTATCCGCAAACCAGCCCTCCAAGCCGGTAGGAGTACTTATAGCTGCCCAAAGAATACTTTTAGAAGTCGCATTCAAGAGAAATTCCAAATGTACTTTCTTTCTTTCCATAGTCTATTCTGCTTTTTTATTGCGGCGGCAAGATAAATACTTTTTTCTAATTACAGAAAATAATTCATTAAATTTATTTAGTAATACATCACGTATACATGTAACATATTGGTAATGTGAATAAAAGGCATTCACAAAAAAGAAGCTATAACCTGCTCACCTTTCCCTCAAGCAAAAGTTATTGCAGAAAATCCCTACAAAAGTTTTGGCAATTTAAATAAAAGCCCTATCTTTGCACCCGCAATCGAGAAACGATGGCGGGATAGCTCAGCTGGTTAGAGCGCATGATTCATAATCATGAGGTCCCCGGTTCAATCCCGGGTCCCGCTACTGATGAAGATTTAGACTGTTGAGAGGCTTCCACTCTTGGCGGTCTTTTTTGTTTTTGAAGTATTGTTTTTTCCCCAGTTAGGAAAATATATTTTCCTAACTGGGAAAAAAATAAAATGTTTTGCCTATTACTCAACAATAAGAGAAACACTACTTACTAAAATCTCTCGGAGCCGGTACAGGCGGTAACGGTTTACGGTTCTGCAATTCCTTCATCACCTCTTCAATAGCCTTGTTCAACTGCTCATCTTCACCGTTCCACTCCTTAATCGGGTCATTATCAATCAGGATATCGGGATCGACACCATGGTTTTCGATAATCCACTGCCCCGTTTTGACATCGTAGCTGGTGAAGAAAGGAACACGGATATCCGTGCCGTCCATATAAGGAAGCGGACCACTGATACCAATAATTCCGCCCCAGGTACGCGTTCCGATCAACTTACCGAGCCCCAATGCACGGAATCCCCAAGGGAAGAGGTCGCCATCGGAAGCAGAATATTTGTTTATCAGACAGACTTTAGGACCGACCTGTACGGCATCGGGCACAGTACCGATGCGCTTTGAACCACGTCTCATCGTCAGACGATAAGGTTCACGGGACAGACGTTCCAGAATCATCGGTGAAACATTGCCACCACCATTCGCACGATCGTCTATGATCAAGCCTTCCTTATCAAGCTGGGGATAGAAGTAACGGGCAAATTCATTCAAGCCTTCCGGTCCCATATCGGGGATATAAATATAACCGATACGGCCTTTTGAAACCTCGTCCACCTTCTTCAGATTACTCTGTACCCAATTATAATGATAAAGAGGATATTCATCTTCGAGCGGACTGATTACAATCTTCCGCGCACCTGCCAACTGGGGCTTGCCGTTCAGCGAAATCTCCGTCGGCACACCGGCCTTACCTACCAGCAAAGCATATAGGTTCTTCACCGAGCTGGTAGGTATACCATCGATAGCGACAATATATTCTCCTGCCTTAGCTTCGATACCCGGCTCCGTGAGCGGCG
This sequence comes from uncultured Bacteroides sp., assembly GCA_905203765.1. Lineage (GTDB taxonomy): Bacteria > Bacteroidota > Bacteroidia > Bacteroidales > Bacteroidaceae > Bacteroides. Next base: position 97,683 of record CAJKXC010000002.1, on the reverse strand, counting down.
AACGCAGTTCTTTGCTCCAGGAAGCTCCGGTAAGAATCTTGTCCAAGCGGAAGAAACCACTCTTGTCCGCTGAAATTTCAGCACCCAGCAGTCCGGTCTTGATGCGTGCCGGCCTGTCCGTCTCACCCGGGTTGACATAAGCATGCCCACAGTTCAACTCACCGATCATCTCACCGATAAGGTAGTTCAGGTCGAGGCGTGTCTTTACATAAGGCAGTAGCACTGCATATTTCTGTTTGACGGCCTTCCAGTCCACTCCATGCATATTTTCCTGATAGAAACCGTCGCGGTAAGCACGCCACGCCTCATCAAAGATTTGCGCCCATTCCTTGGGATAATCTACCGGGATGGACATATTGTCGAGATTGACGGAAGCAGACAAATCGGCTTTTCCACCGGGGATATCCGTCACATAGAGCTGGTCGCCCTTGTAGAACAAAGCCTTCTTGCTACCCGGGGTGACTTGCATAAAAGCACCTTCAGCCACAAGATCATCTTTCTGTTCTTCCAGGTCGTAGACTCTGGTGTTGCCGTTTCCATAATCACCGTAATAAATCTTCTTGCCATCCGAATAGAAGTTGGCATAATACGAAGCAGAAAGCGGCAAGCGGATGATACGGTCGGTAATGCCATCGGCATCGAACTTCACAAGGGCAGAAGCCGTTTCAGCCTTTGCGTCTTTCTTATCGGCAGCAGCCTTTCCAACGGTCGCCTTCGAAGCTTCCGCCTCAGCATCAGTACTCACCACAGCATCTTTCTGCAGGAAGGGCGACGGGGTATCTTTGGACAAAAGAGCCAAATAAACTCCATACATCTTAGTATAAACATGATTCCACTCCAATGAACCATACGTCGGATTGAAGTCGCGGGCAGACGAGAATATCAGATATTTGCCATCGGTACTGAACACCGGTGAAGAAGAATTATACCATTTATCGGTTACTGCATACTCCTTCTTCCCCGCAATATCGTAAACATATACAACTGTGATTTCATTATCCGCATCGCGGGTGTAGGTCAGCCAGTTGTTATCCGGCGAGAAAGTCACGCCATCCGGTTCGCCCATGGGGTCTTGCAGCAATACCGTTACCCGGCGCGATGCCACATCCAGCAGGTTGATACGATTCTTGCGGTCGGTATAAACAATCTTTTTGCTGTCCGGGCTCCAGTCAAAGGTACGGATATAGGTATCGTTATTCTTCGTCAGTTGCACCGGATTGCCTTCTACGGCATCCTGGAGATAAAGTTCCGTCTCACCGGTAGCATCAGAGATGTAAGCGATGAACTTACCGTCAGGCGACCATTGGGCATCACGTTCGTGTGCACCGGGAGTACGGGTGATATTTTTGGTCACACCCTTTGCAGCCGGAACGTTGAACACCTCGCCGCGCGCTGTAGCCGCCATCCGTTCTCCGTCAGGAGAAGCGCTGGCGGCAGTCAGGTACTTCGCACCTTTCTTGATGGCAGTACGGGCATAGATATTATCCGAAGCCAGGACGATATTTACTTTTTCCGGCTGACGGGTAGAAGCATCCATCTTATAGATGTATCCACCATTCTCAAATACAATCGTATTGCCGGAAGCACTCGGGAATTTGACATCGTACTCGGTGAAGTTGGTTACCTTTTCCGTTTGCCGGGTCTTTGTGTTGTAAACGAAAATGTTCATCGTGCGGTCGCGGTCGGAAATGAAAAAGATGTCATCGCCAATCCACATGGGGAAGATGTCCTGAGCAACGTTGTCCGTGATGTTTTCTACAGACTTTTTCTCGGGATTATAAATCCAGATATCATCAGCCATACCACCTTTGTAGTATTTCCAGGTGCGGAACTCACGCATGGTACGATTGTAGGCCAGCTGCTTTCCATCGGGCGAGTAACTGCAGAAACCGCCCTCGGGCAGAGGGATGGCATCGGGCAATCCGCCTTCCTGGTTCACGGCATAGAGCTTACCTGAAAAGCCGGAACTGATGCGATTACGGTATATGATCTGTTTGCCGTCGGGAGTCCAGGTCATCACAATGTTATTGGGTCCCATGCGGTCGCCCAAGTCATCGCGGGCATTCGTTGCCGTATAAGTCAGACGTTGCGGTTCCCCGCCTGCAGAGGGCATGGTGTACACTTCCGTATTACCATCATACTGGCCCGTAAAAGCAATCGTCTTGCCATCGGGTGAAAAGCGGGGGAACATTTCATAGCCTACATGCGAGGTCAAACGTTGTGCCTCTCCGCCCGAAGCAGAAACTTTGTACAAATCGCCTGCATACGAGAAAACGATCTCGCTACCATTCGTAGCCGGAAAGCGCAGTAAACGTGCTTCGCCTGCTGCAGAAAGCAGTGCAGACATACCGGTCAGAAGAAATAAGGATAAAAGAATTTTCTTATTCATGCTGTTTTAGAATATTAGTCAACATGCAAAAGTAAGAAAATATTCAAGGATTATGCGATATCGGCGCAGATTATATTTAACCACAAAGCTGCAAATCCAGAAGCATACGGAAAGGAATACTTCTATTGAAGCAATGAAGCCCCCGGATTATTGGCAAACTCTCCCGGCTTTATTCCGAATTGTTTCTGGAAACACTTTGCAAAGTACGACGGATTATTGAAGCCCACCATATAGCAGATTTCATTGACGCGGTATTTATTCTCCGAAAGCAGGACGGCAGCTTTCTTCAGACGCACAATCTGTATCAACTCATTCGGAGTGATATTGGCCAGCGTCTTGATTTTGGCAAACAGACCGGAACGGCTGATGCAAAGTTGTTCCGCCAGAAAATCAACAGACAAGTCCGAGTTAGAGAAGTTCTGTTCAATAATCTCATTGACGCGGGTCAGGAATTTGTTGTCCATAGAATTGCTGGCGATGCTGTTCAGAGGCACCATCGGCATCTTGGAGAACTTCTGACGCAACAGGCTGCGCAAGTCGAGAAGATTCTTGATGCAGGCTTCCAGATATTGCACGGAGAAAGGTTTCTCGATATAAGCATCCGCGCCGCAGTCCATACCCTCTATCTTGGAATTGGTATCCGTTTTGGCAGTCAGCAAGATGAACGGGATATGGCTGATAGCCTGGTCGGCACGCAAGGTCTTGCAGAATTCCACACCATCCATGCGGGGCATCATCCAGTCGCTCACAATGAGGGTCACCTCATTTGTTTTCAGTTTCTCCAGCGCCTCTATTCCGTCTTCTGCCGTCAGTATGGAGTACCGGGCGGAGAAACTGCTCGAAAGGAAGTTCAGCATTTCCTCGTTATCATCCACAATCAGCATCATGGGTTTATCTTTGGAAGAAGCTACCGGCAGGCTTTCCAACAGAATATCTTCGGGAATCGCAGGGTTAAGTACATTCGACTCCCCTTCCTGTGCCGCGGCGTTGACCTGCTCAATGGGGAGCGTCACGATGAACGACGAACCCTTATTGATTTCAGACTCTACCTCAATGCAACCGTTGTGCGACTCCACAATGCTCTTCACAATGCTAAGGCCGATACCCGTGCCGGGCTTATTGTCCATAGCCTGATAGAAAGGATTGAAGATTTTCTTCCGGTCGGCTTCGCTGATGCCGATGCCATTGTCGGTCACTCTGATTGTAAATGTATGCTGCTCGGGCTGCACGGTGCACGAAAGGACGACTTTGTCTTTCGTATATTTGCTGGCATTCGTCAGCAAGTTGCTGATTAGCTTGGTGATTGCCTCACTATCGACCATCGCCGTAAAGTCGGCATCGGGATACTCCACTTCCAGATGGGCGCCATGCTGCGTGATAAACGGTGTGAACCGCTCGCAGACAGCCTGAAGCAGTTGGCGGATATTATACGAAGCGTATCTGATAGATATGCCTTCCTGCTCCACCTTGCGGAAATCCAGCAGCTGATTTACCAGGAACAGCAGCCGCTGGCTATTACGGTCGATGATGTTCAAATCATCCCGCAGCGCAGCGGGTATCGGTATCGACGACCTCATCATCTTCTCCAAAGGACCGATGATGAGCGAGACCGGTGTCCGTATTTCATGGGCTATCATGGTGAAGAACTTGATCTTCGCCTCGTGCACTTCTTTCTCTTTGTTCAGATTCAGTTGATTGATCTCCGCCGTATGTTTCTTCTCCGTCCGCCTCAACAAGAAACGGATAAAGAAAGTCAGGATAATACAAGCCAGGATAAAATAAAGAATCTTAGAGGCCGTACTCCAATAGAAGGGCGGGTGAATGGTTATTTTCAGGCTTGCTTCCCGGTCGCTCCAAATGCCGTCGTTGTTGGTAGCTTTTACCTTGAAGGTATAAGTACCGGCTGGCAGGTTGGTATAGGTAGCCTTATTCTGGGAACCGACATAGTTCCACTCTTTGTCGAACCCTTCCAGCTTATAAGCATACTGGTTCTTCTCCGGCGTACAATAGCTCAGGGAAGCATAAAGGAGACTGAATACATGGTCTTTATAGGACAGTTCCAACTCTTCCGTCAGATTCAGCGCTTTCGGCAACAACTCATCGCCTATCCTGATTTCTTTATTGAATACTTCCAGCCCTGTAATAACCACCGGTGGAAGCACCTTGTTCGTCTTAATCTGATAAGGGTAGAAGGCGTTGAAACCATTGACCGAACCGATATAGATTTTCCCGTCGGATGCTTTCAAAGCTGCATTAGGAAGGAATTGCTCGCTTTGCAATCCGTCGCTTCGCGTAAATACCTGGCTGCTCTCGCCCGGCACGTAGCGCACCAGCCCTTTGGTGGTAGTGAGCCACAAGACGCGCTGGTCTTCGACGATAGCACTGATATTATGACTGGGAATATCCAGAGGCACCGCTTCGAACGAGTCTGTATCGGCATTGTATTTGCAAAGTCCGTTCATGGTTCCCACCCACATATTTCCGTTGCTGTCTATCAGCGTACAACTCACCTGGTCGTTAATCAGGGAGCCTGCCTCGTCGCTGTGCATATAGTCCTTCCACGTCTGTTTCTCCGGGTTATACTTGAACAAGCCTTTCCCCTGCGAGGAGAACCAGATGTTTCCATCGGCATCCTGGTCTATATCCATCACCCATGCATCGAGGTTCCTTATCCGGGTAAAGTTGTCCTTTTCCCGGTTATACAGATTCACACCGGACATGGAAGATACCCAAATCCTTCCTTCACGGTCTTTGAAGATGGCATAGGAACTGGTTCCGTCAAGGGTATTCGGGTCGCCCGGTTTAGAGGTATAGACTCTGAAGGTGCCTGTCTTGGTATTCAGCACATTCACTCCGCCCGTATAGGTACCAATCCATAAATCATCGCCGTCCATGCAGAGGGCATGCACGTTGTGATAGGAAAGGCTGTTCTTGTGTTCATCGGGCAGGTAGTGGGTGAAATGCTTGTCTTTCGGCGAGAAGCAATTCAAGCCCCCGTCATCCGAAGCAATCCAAAGACGACCGTGGGAGTCCTCGCAGAAACGCCCGATGACAGTACCGTTCACAGAATTGGAGAAGCGCGAATGAGCGAAACTTTCGAATTGTCCGGTGCTGGGCGACAGATAGTTTACGCCACCGTAGAAGGTGCCTATCCAGATACCGCCTTCACGGTCTTTCACGATGGGATAGACAAAGCGGTTGGACAATGAATAAGGCTTCGTTTCGTCTTCCGTAAAGAGCTGATGCTCACAGGTAAGGGTATTGAACAGCAAGAGCCCGTCATCCGAGCCTATCAGCAGTTGGTGGGGGGCATATTCCATCATGGAGTGAATATGCGTAGCGCCCTTGCCGTCCGAGGGATGCAGATAGGTGACTGCTTTTCCGGTGTAACGGTCTATCTTTTGCAGACCGCATTCCCAGGTTCCCAGCCAAAGCGAATGTTCGGAGTCTTCCAGCATCACCAGGGAGTTCGACTCATACTTGCCCGTCTCGTAGGTGATGGAGAAAGGTTCGAACCGGTTTTCGGCTTTATTCAGTTTGGAGACGGTAGGAGTTCCCCAGTTGGTTACAGCCCATATCTGATTCTCACTGTCTATCAGGACACTTGCCATGAGGCCGTTAGCGTCTTTGAACTCGTAGTGTTCCAAATAGCGCTTCGAAATGCTGTATTTGAAGATGCCCTGTCCCACGGTGGAGAACCACAGGTTGCCGTCCCGGTCTTCAGCAATGTGGTTCACATTGGTCTGAATGCGGATACCGCCGTCTGTAGTAAGGTCAAACTTCTCAAAACTTTCGGTCACATAGTCATATATATAGATACCGTCGTCAGTCCCTACCCAAATGTTATCGGTGGCATCATACAGAGATGAAATGTAGTCGTTGACTCCTTGCGGACAAAGTTTGTACACTTTTATGGTCGTACCGTCATAACGGTTCAGCCCGTCGTCCGTCCCCAGCCACATAAAGCCGTATTTATCCTGCATAATAGCACGCACGGTATTGGAAGATAGCCCGTTCTCTACAGAAAAGTGGCGGAACCAGAAGTCTGTAGGAGCTGCCGGAAGTATCAACGGAATAACAACGGCTATAATAGCAAGGATATATTTTCTCATTTCTTCATCAGTTATTGACTGAGACGTCTATTTTACAAAGGTTTGCTTCCCGTAACTTTGATACGGTAGGGCCATTGGGCATCTTTTCCATCCGGTTCCGGATTCATCCAGTGTTCCGTAGGCGCTCCCATTACTACCAGCCATAAGTTAGCCAAAGCTACATCTTTGGGAGCTGTAAAAATAATACTTTTTTCACTATTATTGTACATTTCCCCATAAATAGATTTGCCTTCGGCGGTGATGGCAACAAAACCATAGCGCCAACCCGCTTTATCGGTATGGATTGCGTTGTATCCTGTGGACCCGGCTTCTCCGCAGAATTCAATACTTACCTTCTCGCCCGGCTGGGGTACAGCCAACGGGATGGCATTGAATCCGTAGTTCTCAGGACAATTCTCCGGCGCTATCGCGTACCATCCATCCGACCGGGCAGTCAGCCGGGTAGTATATTTATTGGCATACGGGCGTGTTTCCGTCCAGACACGCGGAAAGTCCCAGTTGATGAAGTGACGACAGGCATCGAACATCTCGTCACAGAATTGTTTCTGGTTCAGCCCTATCTGCCGCTTGTACGTAATCACCGGGTCTTCGCCCCGCTTGCCCTGCCGGTAGAGTTCGGCAATGAGAGGCAATCCGTGTTTCATTCCCCAATATTCCAGCACGTAGGGCGAGTGGTAGATATTCTCCAAATGGAGATATGCCTTATGTGTCAGCTTCGTGAACGCGTCCCAGTGATACTTTTCGTCCGTAATCCATTCCGGGTTGACCTGCCACAGCATCCACTGCGAAGTCATCTCGAAGAATCCGCATCCGCCCCAGGCTTCTCCTTGTCCGTCGCAACTAATTTGCGACTGGAAGCTATGTCCCAGTTCATGGGCTATGCAGTTCAACTTCTCGTCCTGCACACGGTTGGGGGCGATCCATAAGGCTCCGATTTCTCCATCATAATCGCCACCGTATGCCGTTCCATCCAAGGAGTAGTTCAGCATCACCATCATGCGATACTTGTCGCACTTGGAACCGGGACGCGAGAATTGCAACGTATCGCGGAAGAAGCAGTAAAAGCGTTCCAACTTCTCCATCAGGTTAGGCAGATTCACTCGCATATCGTGCCCTTCCAACTGAGGGGGATTGGAAAGGTCATTGCCGAACCCTTTCTCCCAAAAGATGACAAAGTTGTCGCTGCAAGCCATGCGGTGATAACTCCACTTGCTTTCAGGATTCTGCAAATCCATTCCCTGCAAGTCTTTGGGGATGTAGATGGCTTTGCCGGAAGGAACGGAAACCGGCGTAGCATTCTGCGCCTTCAAGCCCAGGCCGGCGGCTAAGGCAAAAATGAATAAAAGGATGTATTTCTTCATTATCTTAATTAATTTTATTCTTGACGGACAGTTATGAGTTACTGCTGTTCTGTAATTATCTTTACACTCAGTAATATGAAGCGATTCCCCCGTTCTCCCCGGCACCGGGGAAGGCTATGTTCCCCGGTGTCGGAGAGGGTGTTCCCCGGTGCCGAGCCCCTCGTTCCCCGGTGCCGGAGAAGCACCCTGCCTGTAGGGGGCTACAGGCAAGGATGGGATGAGGCTGCTAATTCTGTTCTTCTGTAGGAGCAATTTTTGACAACTCAACGGTATATACATGGGGTACGGTCTTTGGGGACAATTAAGGGCCTGTGTCTGTCGGCACAAACACAAGCCCTTGACAATTATTTAAAAGACATCTAATGCAGGTATGCCTTCCCCATTTTTAATAATAGCCAGGAACAACAGTTACCGATATTCTCGTTGAGTCTCCACTGCTCAAAGGTATCTTACCATAATAACGGGCACTAGTTCCTGAAAATGGAACAAGATAATCAAATGTGTATCCATCCGTAATCCGAAGTTTCGAAGTAGAGGTTGCATTTGGACAACTAACCTGTAAATCAACGATAGCACAATTGTCATCTGTTGTAAACAATGCATCCATTGTAACACTATTATCCGCAGCCATACCTGCTCCAAAAGAAGCTGGACGAGGTTGGATAACTTTTGCCGTAAAACTTAAATTACTTGTTTGATAAGCATAAAAGACCAAATCATGATTTGCCTGAGCAAATACGTTCATTATTGACAGAGTGCCCATCAATAGAACCAGTACAAAAATTCTTTTTAGCATAATAATAAGATTAAGTAAAACAAATGATTATTCTACAATAAAATTAAACTTCAAAGTAGCGATGTATTCTTTGCCATCCTTAGTATAGACAAGTTCAACAACTTCAGGATAAGTTTCCCCTGCGGTAATAGCACCTGGCATAAAGCCTACTTCCATATCGTAGATAGTGTGGAGCTTAGTATAGGTCCGTGCATTTTCTCCCCATCCTTGCGGCTCACCAATGGCATTACACCAAAATCCACCTAACTCGCCACCACAGTTATCTTCGTAACTGTAAGTACCATTTGTCAGTTTCAAACGCATACAGATTTTACCCTCGGCCAATCCTTCAGCACTAGGATGCAAAATCTCAGCTATATCTTCCGGCATCAGACAGAAAGCATGGCAAATAGCTGCATTATCAAAATAGGCAATGTTATAACGAGCAAAATCATAATTTGCATCAACTGTACCGCGTACATTAATGGTCATCTCAACATTTTTAGGTTTAGCATTCGGGTCAAGCACCACTTCAATGACGTCGTTATAGCTGGCCACATCAGTGCCATTTACTGTAATAGTATAAGGCCATTGCTCGTCATCAGCTTCTTTATCATTCCAGTACTGACGGTGATACTCGTCCGGAGCAGCCATTATCACAAAGTAAAGTTCATTGGTACCGGCAGGTACTGTGTAGGAAGCTGTACCTTCAGCGCCCTTACTCATCTCCGAGTAGGTAGGTTTGCCATTTATTATTGCTACATAACCATAACGGTAGTCGGATGAGGTATTATCCGAAGCATTGTAAGTTGTAGTTTTACTTACGACCTTCCCATCTCCATCTACCTGTTCACCTTTGTCACCCTTGGCAAGAGCAGTGCCGGGAGCAAGTGCGCTAACCGTAGTAGAAACAGTAGTACCAGCAGCAGGCACCTTCATCTCTATAACATTAAATCCGGTAGTTCCGGGACAGCTCGCATAACCTACCTGATATTGAAGGTCCCCTACTTTATATAGATCTGTACTGTAATCACCTTTCACATAATCAGGTACAATCACCGGTTTATTGGCATTATTAGCAAACTTCAAATCATAATATACCATACGTGAAGCGTATTCATAAAGATCAGCATAAAGAACGTTCAGATTATTACCGCAATATAAGCGTTGATAAGTTTGTAATGGGTCTTCAGGGAACTCTGAATCACGCCAGATATGTCCATAAGCCTCAATACCGTGCTTCTCTACCCACATATGCTGTAGCCAATAGCTTGCATAACGCATCCATTCATGATTGAAGTGACGATGATAGTTCTTTTTCCACACGTCAAGATTATAATTGAACATTTCTTCCGGATAGTCAAGTTGTGCCTGCCATTGTGCACATTGTTCCCAGAAAGCACAACCACCAGCACCATCAGGACCAAAGCCATAACGGAATCCATGATGCATATCAGCAGGATACCCCTGTTTATTCACCTTGTCGGCATATACCTGATACTGGAACGAGTGACCTATTTCGTGAGCGATAGTAGAACCTACAGGATGACAAGTAGCCGGATTCACCCAAAGGGCACCTATCTTGTCATCATAACCAGAGCCGGTAGCAAGCCATTCATCCTGATAAATCAAATAAATCTGCATTTTATAGTCATCCAGCATGGATTTTCCTTCTCCAAGAACAGCCATACCAAGGGTATTTATATTAGTAGTGAAATATTGTTCAGCTTTCTGGAGTAAGTCATCAACATCCACCCACATACCACTACTTTGGTTTTCCGGGGAATTGGGATCACTTCCAAATTCAGGCGACCAGAAAACAAAGAAGTGTTCACTCTGTTTCATACGATGCCATGAATAATAGCTGTCGTGACGAAGCATATATTCAGGGCCTTCTTCAAAGTGAGGATTTCCCACACCGGGACAAGTGTACTTGGCATAATCTTCAATTTCGGCAGGTTTCAGATACAATACCTTGTACTTCTGGACCAACGTTATTGCTTGCGACTGGCCTTTCACGGTAGAAATTGTAACAGTGGCAGAACGATTATTGGCCGTGTCTTCGTTCTCCTGCATGGTCACAGTCAGTTTTAACTCTTCACCTGCCTTGCCTTCAGCAGGTGAGATACTGGCCCATGAACAGTCATTACCATCGGCATCCACAATGGCAGCAGTCCAGTCCATATCACTCTTGAAGTTGATATCCAAAGTCTTGTCTTCAGCTTCAACCGCATAATCAGCCTCCGTACCTGCAATAGTACCTTTATATCGAGGATCATAATCGGCTTCACGTTTCGTCATATCGTCATCTCCACATGAAGTAGTGAGAAGCGATGTTCCACTGACAGCTATCAACATAGCTGTCAGGTAGAAATAGTGTCGTATATTGCTTTTCATATTATACTATTTTAGAAAGTTTTTAAATAAGGCATTACTCGAAAGTTGCGTTCAAAAGGAATGACATCGCTTTTTGTTTATCGGGGGTAGCCAAACCAAACTTAACCATCAATGTGGTTCCCGATGCGATACCTGGAGCGCGTCCAATAGCCATACAGGCAGGGCTTTCATCCAGCCAGGGTTCGATGAAGTAAGAGAAGCCTGCTTCTCCCCAAGCACAAATTTCATTATCGGCAGTACACCAGTAGCCACCGTTATTGGCAGTAGAAGTACCATCCCAAACATACGCATTGGTTCCAAGGTTCATCATATAGACTTTTACTGCGCCATCCGAAACTGCTGTAACCAATTCGTCAGGAGTCATGCCAAATACATAATTGATATTTTCAGCCACACTCTCGAGTGTCAACGAATAAGCATTATAGTCACCGGCAGGAATCGTCACATCCTGAATGATGAAACTTTTATCAAATACAGTCAAAGCCATAACGAAACGAACAGCAGTATTGTAGTTCGGCCCTTCGAGGGCAAAGCCAAATTCTACCGAAGCTGCACCACCGGCATTTCCATCCGGATAAAAATTGAAGCATTTGGTAGCGGCATCGAATTCAATGATACCATACAGGGATTCATCATCGGCCTCACATACATTGCCGTTCTTATTAACATACCAACCATATTTCTTTCCTTCCACATTGGCTTTTGCTTTGTTCCACACATTACGTGAGGCATTGATGGGACAAACAGCTACCTTTCCGCTTTCAATAGCACTCATCAGTTCGTTTACTGTCATACCAAGCTGTTGCTGTATGACGGTTTCATATTGTTCGATATTAATAGTAGCAGGAACAGGGTCACCTGCTTTCTTATCAAAGGTACTGACTACAGTTCCCTTTTCATCAGTTTTCACGGGCGGATTCTCATTCGGACCGTATACATGCATACTTGTAGCATCAGTATATTCTTCACTGCAAGCGGTTGTCATAAACAACGCGCCACAAACTATCAGTGTATAGATTAATTTCTTTTTCATGGTTCTTTATTTTGCGGTTGTATAACCAGGGTTCTGAACTAAGTTAGGATTGGCATCCAGATTATCCTGCAGGATGGGGAAGATATCTAAATGGTGATCGTTCGGATTAGTGTTGGCACTCTTGCCGAACCATGACTTACCATTGAATACATTGCATCCATTAGTCATCTTGAAGCGGATAAGATCTTGACGACGATGGTGTTCATACACAAACTCCCAAGCCAGTTCATCAAGCAAACCACCGAGAATGATATCATCACCTCCTTCGTGAGTTTCAATAACCTCAATATCGGTCAGGTTCTTGTCACCATCAAGTGTACCTTGAGTTTCACGCAAACCGTAATCGTATACACTGCCACCTTTCAGTTGGGCAACAGTACGGACTGCTTTTTCAGGGTTGTCCTTGAAGGCACGACGACGAATCATCGTTACGATATCTGCCGCATCCTGTTCTGTCTCACCCTTATATCCACCCAGACGGAGCAAACATTCAGCCTTGATAAAGTAAGCATCCGTCAACCGGAAGAAAGGTACATTATCATCACTAGTACCAATGTTACCCGGCTGAATTTCGTAAAGCCATAGACGAGCACCCTGATAATCACCTGCACCCGGTTTTTCAATAGCCCACACTTCGGGAGTAAGATTCACCTCTTTACCGTTATCATAAAGGATATTGCCCTGCTGGTCACGTTGAACACCCCATTTCCAAGTATCAGCCTTACGTGTGTCATCTTTATCATAAGTATAAAAGAACTGCGGTACACAAGCACTACCATTCCAAGGGTCGAACGAAACACCAAATACGTCCTTGCAGATGGCGGGGAACCATTTACAGAAGTGGTTCGTACCATGACCGGCATATTTATTACTATACATCAGTTCGAATATATTTTCCTTGCTTCCGGCTACGGAGAAAGGCTCACGATAATTTTCAGCCAGTGTATAAGCACCATCATTGATGACTTCATTCACTTGCTCAATAGCCAAACCGTAGTATTTATTATCAGGAGCATCGGGGAACCAAGCATCATGGTTCAGATACATCTTTGCCAGCAACATACAGGCACCATAGTAATTAAGCTGTCCTTTTTCTACTTCCTTAGTGAGCAATGGTTTCGACTCTTCCACTTCTTTCACAATGAAATCAAAAGTAAACTGCGGAGTCTCCTGTTTAGGCATATAGTCGGCTGGTAATTTCAAAGTAGTCGTTACAGGAATATTACGATGCAAATCGAACAATACGTAGTAGAATAACGCACGGAAAGTGCGCAACTCGGCTACTGCTCTTTCATTGCTGCTAATAGTTTCATCATCAAGCAACTGATTGCAAGAGTTTATACCTTGATAACAAGAATACCAAGGGCGGTAGAGATGATTGATGGTAGGATGGAATTCATGCTTGTGCAATGAAACATATTGTGCACCCCATCCTCCATAAGTACGGTAAGGAGTCATAATCAAGTCACCACACTCTTGGCTAATGTCCATATAGCCTTCCCAGCCATCGTACATATCGCGCAGACGGTCGTAAATTACACCATATTGAGCCGCTATTTCAGTTTCGGTAAATTCGTAGCTACCATCGCCGGGGAGCTCACTATATAAAGTTTCACTCAAGTCGGTGCAACTGCTTAACAGAATTGAACCGGCAAATAACATACCGATAGCACCTTTCTTAAATATCGTATTGTATTTCATAATTATTTTTCTTTTAATGAGGTTAGAAAGTTACGTTCAGACCTACAGTGAATGAACGTACAGTAGGATATTTATCTCGACTGTCTACGCCAGCGGTCCAAAAGTTGTTACTACCGAGTTCCGGATCAGTTCCCTTGTATTTAGTGATAGTAAACAAATTATCCACACTTCCATAGAAGCGTATGCTTTTCACATAAACATTTTCCTTAAAGTCATAAGTATAACCCAAAGTCATATTGGTCAGTTTCAAGTAGTCGCCATCTTCAATGTAGTAACTGGTTACTACCTGTGACTGCTGTGGCGAGAGTGAGCGAATACCACCAATAGCATCGGCTGCCGATTTCAACTTATTGTATGCATGGGCGTTGTTTTCATAGAACACACGCTGCTGGTTGATAATCTTATAGCCAAACTGGCCGGTGAACTGCATGGTCAAATCGAAGTTTTGATAGCGGAATGTATTATTCCATCCCATAGAGATTTTGGGAATTCCATTACCCATGCGTTGATACCAGTTGTCGCGATCATTACGCATTTCCTGATAAAATTCGGCAACCTGACCAGTTTCAGGGTTTTCAATTAAAAACATACCTGTTTTTTCAGATACACCTACTGCTTTCAGTGAATAGATTTCACCAAAGCTCTTGCCTACCTCCACTTTGTGGGTATACTGAGTTACAGGGTCACCTACACCTTGCAGCCAAATAATGTTCTCTGTCTGATAAAGGTCATTGGAAAGACTTACCAGCTTATTGGCATTGTGCTGCATTGTCAATGCAGTATTCCATTCAAAATTTTTGGTTTGAACAGGAATGGCACGAACCATAATTTCGATACCTGAATTGCGCATTTTGCCTACATTAGCCAAGGTAGAAGTATACAAGTTAGGGGGACTGGGTACAGCATAATCATAAAGCATATCCGAGGTATTCTTTACATAGAAGTCTACAGAACCACCCAAACGGTCATTCAATACACCCCAGTCCAAACCTACATTAAATTCTTTGGCAATCTCCCATTTCAAATCAGGGTTGGCATTTGATAACGCTTTCAATCCTTTGCCCCATTTCCCATCACGGTAATAGTTACCACCGGAGTAACTATAGCGAACAATAGACTGGTAAGAGCCACCCGGAATTACACCAGTCATACCATAACCGGCACGGAGTTTCAAATTGTTCAACCACTTAGCGGTTGATCTCATAAACTCTTCATTCATTATATTCCAACCCAAAGAAACAGAAGGGAAAGCACCCCACTTATGGTTGGCACCAAACTTGGAAGAACCTTCGTAACGGACGGAAGCCAAAATATTATAACGATCATCAAAACCATAGCTGATACGGGCAAACGTACCAATCAAAGTTGATTCTGTTTTCGAGCTACTCATTGAAGCTTTACCATCAGTAAGATATTCACCGGCACCCATATTATTGTAACCGAAATAATCAGTCGGAAAGTTGGCATTCCACATACCAGCACTCTCATAAGTATTCTTTGACCAACTGTAACCTACCATACCTTCAAAACGGTGCTTGTCGGCAAATGTAGCATGATATTTAGAAGTCAATTCCAAGTAATCGGTACGATCATAAGAATCACTCAAGCTCGCCTCACCGGTCAGGTTACCAATAGCAGTAGTGGTGTGATATCTGGTGTTGTATGAACCAGTTTTACTACTTGAACGATGACTGGCCAACATCAAGTTAGTTTGCCATCCCTTAATAGGTTCAAAAGTCACATTTCCGGTAACTCTAGTGTTTACTTCCTTTGTTTCACCTGTACTTTCATTCTGTAATGAGACGGGATTGTAGTATTGTAACAATGAGCGCTCATTGTAAGAACCGTCTTCATTCCAAATTGGAGAAGTCGGATTTCGGATCACAGCTTGTCTATAAATTTGCGTAAGGCTATTTACTCCATAGGCATCATACTTATCTAAATACTTGTAATTGTCTTGTACAATGTTCAGGTTTACCTTCAACATATTATTGAGCATCCAATGATTTACATCAAATGACATACTTAAGTCTTCGTTACCTGATTTCTTCATTACTCCTTGCTGATTGCGATAAGTTATATTACCATAATAAGAGGTCGTAGAAGAACCGCCTGAAATAGAAAAACTATGATTATGTGTCACACCTGTGCGACTCACGGCATCAAGCCAGTCTGTATCATATCCTTCGTCATTATATTGTGTCTTTCCTGCACGAATGTCATCAGGGGTCATGAAGTCTGCTTTTTTGGCCCAATTAGAGAATGAGACATAACCGCTATAAGTAGCAGTTGCTTTCTGTTCACGTAAACCAGTCTTTGTCGTGATAAGAATAACTCCACCTGCGCCTCTTGTTCCATAAATAGCGGCAGCTGAGGCATCTTTTAACACATCAATAGAGGCTATGTTTTCAGTGGGAACGGTACCCATATCACCAGGGACACCATCAATCAGTACCAACGGAGAAGCATTACCCGATACGGAGACAATACCTCGAAGGCTTATTTCAGTACCTACATTGGGGTCACCCGAAGGCTTGGCAATGGTCAAACCGGCCACTTTACCTTTCAGCAAATCACCTGCATTGTTGAAGTTACCTACCAAGAAGTCTTCGGCTTTCACACTGGCAATGGCACTCGTTACATCACCCTTCTTCTGCGTACCATAACCGATAACTACTACTTCATCCAGCAGTTCTGTATCATCTTGTAGAATCACATCTACCTTTTTCTTGCTTCCAACAGTAATTTCCTGTGTCTGATAGCCAATAAAAGAAATTACCAAGACTGAGTTTCCACCTTTTACTTTCAAAGTATATTGCCCGTCGAGATTGGTAATCACACCATTAGCAGTTCCCTTTTCAAGGACATTGGCACCGATAACAGGTTCACCGGTCTTGTCTTTTACTACACCGGTGATTGTTACAGTCTGTTGCTGTACAATCTCGGTCCCCATAGATTCTGTCGTGTCCGGAAATGCAAATGCCGGACTGATACTGGCACCTGCTGTAAGGAAAAGACAGGTTGTCGCCTTTAGGACAGCTTTGCTGAACAAGGCTCGATTTTCATGTGTCTTCATATTACATCTTTGTTTAAAAGGTTAATATTTAAATACTAATTACAAATTACTAATTACATAGGGCTATTTCACTTTCCATTCAATAACCCCGCCCGATACCCCTTTCTGCAACTGGGCGGCTATCTTCAGTCCTGTTGTCTTTACCGGTTTGAAGTCGAGGCTGTTGTAGCAGTCTTTCTTTACGGTGTATTCATTCAGGGCTTCTACTTCTTTCCACTTATTACCATCCTTATAGTAGAGTGTCCAGCTTTCCGGCACGCGGAAGTCGCCGTCGTAGTGGTCGAAGTCCAGCCAATATACTTCTACGTTGGAGACGGTGTAGGGTTGGTCGAACTGGTAAGCCAGTGTTTCAAGGCTTCCGTTCTTCAGCCACCAGTAGTGATAAGGCTTGGAGATGTCCGAGGAGCGCTTCGGTTCCCATTGGTCGTTCACGCCCCATGCCCAGGTTTCTACGGAAGCTGATTCGGGGGCATCCTTCTGGATGGGAGCCTGTATCATCAACGTACGCGCCTTGCTGGCGATGGTTGGTTCGGGAGTAGGACGGGCATACTCGGCGGCTTGGGGAATCCATACTGCCATTTGGTCGGCACCCCGGTTGTTCCAGGTGGAGTAAGGGATGGCGCGGAAAGGAACGTCCTTCACACTGCCGTCCAGGGCTACTTCCCGGGCAGTACCGGTCAGTACCATCACGCCATTCAGCAGGTCGGCATCGTAAGCGGCTTCCATCGGAGTGCCGTCGGGGATGAACTTGTTGAATACGGTGCTGTCCGCCTGGTCTTTGCCTTCGAGGCAGAACATGATGGGGCCACGTTCGATGGCGAGCTTGCCGCGGTCATCTTCTACATTCTCGTTTGCCCGGATGCGGCGTACGTCCATCGGAAGGTCTATTTCCACTACGTCACCGGCTTTCCAAGTGCGGGAGATGGTGGCATAGCCGTCATATTGCTTGGCATTCACCTTCTTGCCGTTCACGGAGATGCTGTAAGCGCCTGCCTTGTCGGTAAACGAATAGAGGTCGGTCGGCACGGGAGCATCCTGTGCCCAGCCGGGGATGCGGAGACGCAGGGCGAATGCCTGCTCTTTATCGGGGGTGACGGCGATGGATACTTTGCCGTTCCAGGGATAATCGGTGGTTTGTTCCAGAGCTACGTTATTACCGGCGGTGTTGAGGTCGGCTTTGCTCTGGATATAGAGGTTGACGTAGATGTCGTCGCCCTGCGTAGCGTACATATAATAAGGTACGGAAGCCATGAAGCGGGTGATATTGCCCGGGC
The DNA here is from genome assembly GCA_905203765.1 of uncultured Bacteroides sp. Classification (GTDB taxonomy): domain Bacteria; phylum Bacteroidota; class Bacteroidia; order Bacteroidales; family Bacteroidaceae; genus Bacteroides. Next base: position 79,565 of record CAJKXC010000002.1, on the reverse strand, counting down.
AGCAGGCGCAACCGAACCAGTGCTGCCGTTCGTGCTGTCCCATGGATTCGAGCGGGTTGTCGTAGAAGAACTTGTCACCGCTGAGGGATACGCCGGAGATAACTCCGTTGTAGAGCGCACGTTCCAATACGTCGGCATATTTGGCATTGCCGGTGGCAAGGAACATACGGTGATTCCAGTATACATTGGCGATGGCGGCACAGGTTTCGCAATAAGCGGTATGGTTGTTCAGCTCATAGTTGGGGCCGAAGCCTTCGCCTTGCGGACGGGAGCCGATACCGCCGGTGATAAACAGTTTCTTGCTTGCCATATTCTCCCAAATGCGGCTCAGGGCGTTGAAGTAAGCCGTATCCTGAGTCAGGGCAGCTACATCCGCCACACCGGAATAAAGGTATCCGGCACGCACGGCATGGCCTACGATCTCATCCTGTTGCAGAATGGGTTTATGATCCTGGCTGTATTCGCTCAGGCGATGGCCGTCCGTTCCGCGTCCGGTTTCTTCGACGAAGTATTTAGCCATTGCCAGGTATTTTTCATCACCTGTTACCTTATATAATTTGGCAAGTGCCATTTCGGCTATGGGGTGGCCGGAAGGAACGTGCTTCTGTCCTTCGGCGGGACCGAATACCTGGCAAACGAGGTCGGCATTCTTGATGGCTACATCGAGCAAGGTGCGCTTGCCCGTAGCGCGGTAGTGGGCAACGGCGGCTTCGTACAGATGACCGCAGTTATAGAGTTCGTGACTGTTGATTTTCTCCCAGCGATGCGTCCCCCACCAGCCGGAGAGGCGGTAGCACTTGTTGGTGACACAGGTCGTGAGGTAACCGTCCGGTTCCTGGGCGGCGGCAATCAGGGTGATGACGCTGTCCAGATAGGCGTCCAGCGCTTTGTCATACTTCACGGCGAGTGAGTAGGAAGCCCCTTCTATTATCTTATAGGGATCGGTATCGTCGAAAGAGAAGTCACCGCGGTGTTCGCCTTTCTTCAGTCCGCCGGCAATGGCAAAGTTGTCGAAGCGTCCGTTCTTCTCACACTCTTTAAAGGCAGAAGGAATAGAAACGGTGCGGTTAGTTTCAATACGCGGAGTCCAGAAGTTATCATTCAGGTGAACTTGTGTAAAAGGAACTTCTTTAATCGGCGCATCAGGCTGAACGTAGGGTTCGCTGCAAGCACTCATGCCCAAGAGGGCGATGCTGCCGAAAAGGATTTGGATTCGTTTATTCATAATATTATATGTGTATGTTTAATTCAATAGCATTAGCGTGTGGCAAAGGAAAGGATTTTCTTCTTAACAGAATGAAACAATAATCTATAAGAATGATAAAATTGTCGGAATACAAAGGTTCCAAGGAAGATTTGGACGATTGTTTTATCCGGCTGGATTATTTTAATACCAGGCATAGCGGCAATGCAAGAAGGGCTATGTTCCAGCAAGAACCCATATCATACCAGGAGTGTGCCAGACTCGGTATATGACTCGGGGAAGAATCATCCCGGATGATTCCTATAATCATCCCCAATGATTCCTATAATCATCCCGGATGATTTCCATAATCATCCCCAATGATTTCTACCTCACTCATAGGGACGGCAGGGCTAAGTCATACACTCGTCAGGGCAAAGTCATACACCGAGACAGGCTGAAAGAATAATCCGGCGAATGAAAGAATAATCCACATGCCTCGTCCAAACCCTATCTGAAGAGTGATTTTTGGATTATTCTTTTATTACATTATACTATTCAGTCCTTCCGTCCGCTTTTTTTTCATTTACTTTGCACACGAACCAAAAGAGTTAGCCAATTATGAAAAACAACCTCTCCCTCAAATTAGCTGTTATTTCCTTATTCTTATATTTCGGAAATAATCCGCTCGGGGCAGCCCCCGGAAAGAAATACGCACTCTCTTCCCCGGACGGGAAGCTGAAGGTGGAAGTTACTGCCGGAGACAAACTGTCCTATCTGGTGATGCACCAAAACGACACAATTCTCTCACAATCTAACATAGGTATGGTTCTGACAGACGGAACCGATATAGGAAACAATTCTCAGGTATCAGGTACAAAAAGGAAAAAGAGGATGGATAACGTGGAATCTCCTTTCTATCGCTTCAAGGAGTTCGTTGCCGCGTGCAACGAACTCGACTTGAAGCTGAAAGGCGGTTTCGGCATCGTCTTCCGCGCCTACGACGAAGGAGTGGCATACCGCTTCTATACCACGCAGAAGTCCGAGGTAACCATCAAAGAGGAAGTGGCAGAATTCAACTTCAACCGCGACCATACAGCCTACCTTCCCTATACTACGAACGACCAAAAGCCGATGGCAATGGCTTTTCAGAATATCTACGACGTCACTCCGCTATCGAAAGCACAGCCCCGCCTGGCTTTCCTGCCCGTCACGGTGGACTGTGGCAAGGCAAAGGTGACGATACTCGAATCCGACCTCGAGGCTTATCCGGGAATGTTTGTACAATCCCAAGGCGAGAGGTACAGTCTGAAAGGTATCTTCGCCCCCTACCCTGCCAAGACGGACTTCTATCCCTGGCGCCAGCAGGAGTACGTGACGGAAACCACCGACTTCATAGCCCGCAGCCGCGGCGCCCGCGTCTATCCCTGGCGCGTGCTGGCAGTGACGGAGAAAGACACCGATATGCCCGTCAATAACCTGGTCTATGCCCTGGCATCGCCCAACCGCATCGGCGATACCTCGTGGATAAAAACCGGGAAAGTAGCCTGGGACTGGTGGAACGACTGGAACCTGAAGGGCGTCCCCTTCAAGGCAGGTATCAATATGGATACCTATAAATATTATATAGACTTCGCCAGCCACAACGGCATCGAGTTTATCGTACTCGACGAGGGGTGGTACGACCCCAAAAGCGGAGATATGCTGACAGTAATCCCCGAACTGAACCTTCCCGAACTGATAGCCTACGGCAAAGCGAAAGGCGTAGACATCGTGCTCTGGACGGTATTCAACGTACTGGACCGCCAACTGGAAGCCGCCTGCCGGCGATACTCCGACATGGGCGTCAAGGGTTTCAAAGTCGACTTCCTGGACCGCGACGACCAGACAGCCGTAGAAATGGTGTACCGCATTGCAGAAGCCACCGCCAAACATCATCTGACGCTCGACCTCCACGGCATTTATAAGCCGACCGGACTCAACCGCACCTATCCGAACATCATCAACTTCGAGAGCCTCTTCGGCATGGAAGAAGTGAAGTGGACGGACGCCAAGAATAATATGCCGCTCTACGACGTCACCTTCCCCTACATCCGTATGATGGCGGGGCCGGTGGACTATACGCCGGGCGCCATGCGCAACGCGACGAAAGCCGACTGGCGCGCCATGTATTACACCCCGATGAGCATGGGAACCCGTTGCCACCAGCTGGCAGCCTACATCGTGCACGACTCCCCGTTCACTATGTTGTGCGATGCCCCGACGAACTATCTGAACGAGCAGGAATGCGTGGATTTCATCACCTCCTTCCCCGTAGAAACGGACTCTACCTTCGTTGCCGCCGGCAAACTGGGAGAATACATCGTGACCGTCCGCCGGAAAGACATCAACTGGTACGTGGGCGGAATGACGAACTGGGATGAGCGTGACGTAGAACTCGACTTCTCGTTCCTGCCGGCAGACGCCCGCTACACCGCCACGCTGTTCACCGACGGCATCAACGCCAACAAGCAAGCGGAAGATTACCGCACGGAGCGACTGACCGTTGACCGCAACAGCCGGATGAAACTGCACCTCGCCTCAGGCGGCGGATTCGCCTTGAAGCTCGAAGCCTGCCCGGTACGCGGAACGGTAACAACGGTTCCCGAAGGCAAGAACATACCCGCTTTCTATAAGAAGTACATCGAAACGGAAGGCCTGTACGTCACTTCTTCCGAAAGGGTGAGCGACGAAGCCCTGCTGAAAGCCTGCGACATCATCAGCCTGATGCTGGCAAAGCGCCCCGACGTGAAAGCCCAAATGGTGAAGCAGGGATGCCATGTGATGGTGATAGGCAAAGATGAAGAAACGTGCGACCTGCCGGAGTTTGCCCATATCTGCAATTCGCCCGACAGCATCGCCTACTGGAACTGGCGCGCACGCGGTTTCGGCGGAGCGCCGGAAGACGAGTTCTCTGCCAGTTGCGGAGAAGAGAATCTTTTGGCTCTGCCGCAGGACAAATATACGGGCGAGAATATTTTGATACACGAGTTTGCACACCTGATACATATGATAGGCATTGTCGGCGTGGAACCCGATTTCAACAATCGCCTGGAAGCTGTAATGGAGAAAGCCAAAGAGAAAGGATTATGGGAAGGGACGTATGCACTGAGCAACAAAGAGGAATACTTTGCCGAATGCGTGCAGTCTTTCTTCAACTGCAACCGCTATGCCGACCCTGCCAACGGAGTGCATAATGCCATGAATCGCCGCGCGAAGCTAAAAGCATACGACCCGGATATGTACCGGTTGTTGCAGGAATACTTTTACGAGATAGAAATACCGATTAATAATGAAATACACAAATAATCAGCATGAATAGAATCATCCTCTTAACCGCTTCCCTACTGCTGGGAATGGTCTCCGCCTTCGCGCAGGCTGACTTCAATACTCCGGGTGCAGGCAACCCCGTCATCCCCGGATACTTTGCCGACCCTACCATCAAGAAGTTCGGAGACACTTACTATATGTATGCCACTACCGACGGCAGCGGTGCCGGTTTCGGTCCCGCCCAAGTATGGACGAGCAAGGACTTCGTGAACTGGACACTGATGCCCATGAACTGGCCCGACAGCCACTGGATATGGGCGCCCGACGTGATGCAGCATACCGACGGCCGGTACTACTATTTCTATTGCCAACCCTGCATCATCCACTGCGGCGTAGGCGAGACTCCGCGCGGCCCGTGGACAAACATCCTGGGCGAAAGCGAAGCCGTCCTCATCCCCGACCGTTTCGTGACCAACGCCATCACACTGGACGGACAAACGTTTGTAGACGATGACGGTTCGGTTTATATGTACTGGGGTACCTGGGGCATCTACAAAGGCTTCGGTTGCGGTGCCGGCAAGCTGGCTCCCGATATGAAGAGCTTCACGGAAACACGCCTCATCCCCAATACCGAAGCTACGGACTTCTTCGAAGCCCCCTTCGTCATGAAGCGCAACGGAACGTATTACTTCATGTACTCTTCCGGTTCGTGCCACGACCACACCTACCGTGTGCAATATGCCACCTCGGACCGCCCGTTAGGTCCTTACAAATACGGCGGCTGCATCCTCGAGACTTCTGCCGACGGTACCGTCCACGGTCCCGGACACCACAGCATCCTGCAGGAAGGCAATGACTACTACATCGTCTACCACCGCCACGATAACCCACACTCCAACCGCGGCTTCCATCGGCAACTGTGCATCGACCGCATGTCGTTCAATGCGGACGGAAGTATTCAGAAGATTGTCCCTACCCACGACGGCGTAGGCGCACTGGCTCCTTCTGTGGTCAAGTCCTCCAACCTGGCATTCGGCAAGAGCGTGCGCGCTTCTTCCTATTACGATGATAACTTCCGTCCCGAATATGCCGTAGATGACAACAACGGTACCTTGTGGCGCCCCCGCAGCATGGGACAGGAATGGATTGAAATAGACCTGGGACGTGCCCAACAGATACAGACCGTCTGGACACAGTTCGAATACGGCACGCAGTTCTATCAATACCTCATCGAGACTTCCACCGACGGCAAGCACTGGAACATCTTTGCCGACAAACGGAACAACCACCTGGCAGGCAGCCCCATGGCAGACTTCGGAAAGGCGAAAGCCCGCTACGTGCGCCTCACCTACACCGGCGGACAGAAGAACGGTTTCGGCGGTGCCATCTGGAACATCAAGGTATTCTCCGGCATCGAAGCCTCCGCCCCGCAACAATGGCTCGGCCTGACTGCCGCCGACTGGGACGGCCGCCAGTGGCAGAACAACGAAGGAATGCTGGGTGGCGCCTTCACCCTGAAAGAGGGTGCAGCCCGCACCGAGCGCATCGACGGACGCGACGCACTGGTACTGGAACCGGGCACTACGCTGGAATACCGCCATCCGTTGCTCTCCCCCTCACAAGACCACACGATTAGTGGGTTAGTTTATAGGTTAGATAAGTGGCAAAGCTACGAGGCGGAGTCCTGCCTGTCAGCAGGCAGGATTTCGCTTCAAAGCGGAGCCGAACCTTTAATCATCACTAACCTCCGTTACTATAACTGGAAGCAGGAACCTGCCGAGAAAGCATACGATACCACTACGGACATCGTCCGCCTGCCGGCTGCCGACACACAAAAGCGCGGCTTGGTAGTAAGCGTCACTGCCGATGACTTTGCTGCCGGAGATACCGTGCATTACTTCGACAATCACGGAGTCGCCGGATATTTTGAGGCGCGCCGGGCCCCTTCCGTCATTGAAGATGTTCAAGGCAAGAAGAGTTTCCGGTTTGACGGCCATCAGGTATTCCAGTCCAGCTTCCCTCTGCCCGCAACCTTGCTGGACAATGCTCCTTATACCCTGGAAGCCTGGATACTGAACGATTCCATTGCCGAAAACGAATGCGTGGCAGACTTCACGACTTCACACGACGAACTGGAAAAGATTATGCTGGTAAGTGGCACAGAACCCCGTTGCGGAGTCATCAACCACTACGGCTGGTACGAGGATGCCGGATACAAGGATATGAAAACGCTGGAAGGCAAATGGCAGCACGTCTATATCTGCTTCGACGGCCGCATGGAACAAGTGTATATCAACGGACAATTAATCAGCGAAAAAGACATCCAGCTGTTGGTAAAACCATCACAATACGTAACTTTGGGACAAAATGCCGAACGCAACTGGCCCTTTACCGGCTACCTGCATTCACTGAAACTCTGGGACGAATATATTCCGATGAAGAAATAACAACATCATAAATAAGAAATAACCATGAAAAAAGTATTAGCAACGACCTTGCTGGTGGCTGCCGCTTTAAGCAGCCAGGCGCAAGTGAAAAACCAGTCGCACGGCTACCCCATCGAGCCCGTGCCCTTCACTTCGGTGAAAGTAACCGACTCCTTTTGGGGACAACGGCTCAATGCCAGCCGCGAAGTAACCATCCCGCTCGCCTTCAGCAAATGCGAGGAGACAGGAAGGTATCAGAACTTTGTCAACGCAGCACACCCCAGCGACACCATCACAGTGGGCGGACTCGCCTTTGACGACACCGACGTGTACAAAACCATCGAAGGCGCCAGCTATCTGCTGCAAACCTACCCGGACAAGAAGCTGGCGAAGTACATCGACAGCGTGCTGGTAATTGTTGCCGCCGCACAGGAACCGGACGGCTATCTCTACACCAGCCGCACCATGAACCCCAAGCATCCGCACGAATGGGCAGGCTCCAAACGTTGGGAGAAAGTAGAAGACCTCAGCCATGAGTTCTACAACCTGGGACACATGGTAGAAGGTGCCATCGCCCACTACCAGGCAACCGGAAAGAAGAACTTCCTCAATATCGCCATCCGCTATGCCGACTGCGTATGCCGGGAAATAGGTCCCAACCCCGGACAGGAAATCCGCGTTCCCGGACATCAGATTGCAGAAATGGCACTTGCCAAACTATACCTGGTAACCGGAAACAAGAAATACCTCGACCAAGCCAAATTCTTCCTCGACGAGCGCGGACACACCACCCGCACGGACGAGTACAGCCAGGCACACAAGCCGGTGGTGGAACAGGATGAAGCCGTAGGACACGCTGTCCGCGCCGCCTATATGTATGCAGGCATGGCGGATGTGGCCGCCCTCACCGGAGACACTGCCTATATCCATGCCATCGACCGCATCTGGGAGAACATTGTCGGCAAGAAATACTACATCACCGGCGGTATCGGAGCTACCGCAGCCGGAGAAGCCTTCGGCAAGAACTACGAACTGCCCAATATGTCCGCCTATTGCGAGACTTGCGCAGCCATCGGCAATGTATATGTCAACTACCGCCTCTTCCTTCTGCACGGAGAGTCCAAGTATTACGACGTGCTGGAACGTACCTTATATAACGGACTGATCTCCGGCGTATCACTGGACGGCGGCAGCTTCTTCTACCCCAACCCGCTGGAAAGCATGGGACAGCACCAACGTCAGCCGTGGTTCGGTTGCGCCTGCTGCCCGTCTAATATCTGCCGCTTTATTCCGTCATTGCCGGGATATATCTATGCGGTGAAGGATAAAGACGTTTATGTCAATCTGTTCATGTCCAACACTTCAGACCTGAAAGTGGACGGCAAGGCAGTCTCCATCGAGCAGACTACCCGCTATCCGTGGAACGGTGACATCGCTATCGGCATCAAGAAGAACAATGCCGGACAGTTCACCCTGAAAGTACGTATTCCGGGATGGGTTCGCGGCCAGGTAGTTCCCAGCGACCTCTACACCTACAGTGACGGCAAGCGCCTGAAATACACGGTAACCGTAAACGGCGAGGCCATGCAGAGCGAGCTGAAAGACGGCTACTTCTGCATCGACCGCCGCTGGAAGAAGGGCGACAAAGTGGAAGTGCACTTCGACATGGAACCCCGCACCGTGAAAGCCAATAACAAGGTGGAAGCCGACCGCGGACGCATCGCCGTAGAACGCGGCCCGCTGGTGTACTGTGCCGAATGGCCCGATAACGATTTCGACATCTTCAGCGTATTCATGAACCGTACTCCGAAATTCGAGCTGGTAGAAAAGCCCGACTTGCTGTATGGCATCAACCAACTGAAAACGGATGCACAAGTCCTGGGATATGACGACCAGGGGCGACTGACTACCACCAATGTACGCCTTACGTTGATTCCTTATTATGCCTGGGCACACCGCGGCTCCGGTGCCATGGACGTGTGGTTACCACAGGAACTGAGCGCATCCCGCCCCACGATGCCCGCCACGCTGGCTTCGGAAAGCAAGATAGACGCATCGCACAGAGTAAGTTCCCTCTCATCCATCAACGACCGCCTGGTGCCGAAAGATGAGAACGACCGCTCCATGCCTTACTACCACTGGTGGCCCAAGCAAGCAACTACCGAATGGATTTCTTACGAATTCCCGGCAGAAGCAACCGTGTCCAGCGCCACAGTATATTGGTTCGACGATGCCCCCTGGGGTGGTTGCCGTGTGCCGAAGGACTGGAAAATCTATTACCGGGATGCCCAGGGACAGTGGCAACCCGTCACCGGAGCCGACAAATACGGAGTGGAAAAAGGCACGGGAAACACAGTGAACTTTGATCCTGTAAAGACCAAAGCCGTGAAACTGGAAGTGAGACAGCCGGACAAGTATTCATCGGGGTTGTTTGAATGGGAAGTACAATAAAGGTGAATCAAAATGAAAGTGATTAGATTAGTATTATCAGTAGCCATGCTCCTTTGCGGGGGCATGGCTATTGCGCAAGGTACGGTGGAAGATTACAACCGCGCCTACTCATTAAGAGAGAAGTTCAGCGCGAACAAAGTGTTCTATTCCAATGTCAGCCCGCAGTGGATAGAAGGGACGCATCAGTTCTGGTATGTACGCAACACGCCCGAAGGACGGACGTATGTATCGGTGAATGCCGACCGGAAAGCAAGAAAGGAACTGTTCGACCATAACCGCCTGGCAAGTGCACTCGCCACAGCAAGCGGCAAGGAAGTGAAGGCAGGGGAGATCCGCCTGGAACGGTTGTCTGTGAACCCAACGCTGGATACGCTCCGGTTCGTGTTCAATAACCGGCGGTGGATGTACGCCGTCCGGAAGAACCAACTGGCAGACGAGGGCGTCCTTCCCGTTCCCCCCACGCCCAAACACTGGATGGAAGTGGACGATGAAAAGACCGCCGAGCCCGTTGCCTCGCCCGACGGAAAGTACACGGCATTCATCAGGAACCACAACGTATATGTGAAGGAGATCGCCACCGGAAAGGAAAAGCAACTGAGCCTGGACGGGACGCTGGGGAACTATTACTCGGCTTATATCAGCTGGTCGCCCGACAGCAAGAAGGTGGCTTCCTGCAAGATTCGCCCGGTAGAGAAGCGGTATGTATATTATGTAGAATCCTCGCCCACCGACCAGCTTCAGCCCAAACTCCACAAACAGGAATATGCCAAGCCGGGCGACGAACTTCCCTTCAAAGTGCCTTGCATCTACGAAGTGGAGACAGGCCGCGCCGTGATTCCGTCCACTGAGCTGTTTGCCCGGCAATATGAGTTGTACGGTCCCGAATGGAACAGCGACAGCCGCGCCATCACTTTCGAATACAACCAGCGCGGACACCAGGTGTACCGCATACTGGAGCTTTCTGCCGAGACGGGCCGGGTACGCCCGCTGATAGAAGAAACCAGCGACAAGTACGTGAACTATGCCCGCCGTTTCCGCCACGACCTGAAAGACGGCAAGCAGATTATCTGGATGAGTGAGCGCGACAACTGGAACCATCTGTATATGTACGACCGTGCCACCGCACAACCCTCGCACCAGATTACCCGCGGCGAATGGTATGTGCGCGATGTGCTCCACGTGGACGAGGACAACCGCCAGATTTACTTCTCCGCCAACGGTATGCAACCCGGCGAAGACCCTTACCTCATCCGCTATTACCGCATCGGCTTCGACGGCAGAGGCCTGACCTGCCTTACCCCGGAAGAAGGAATGCACCGTGCCTGGTTCTCCGCCGACATGAACTACCTGGTGGACGTTTACTCCCTGGTGGACAAAGCCCCCGTAGCCGTGCTCCGCAATGCCCGCGACGGCAAGGTAGTGATGCCGTTGGAGACTGCCGACATCAGCCGCCTGGTAGCCGAGGGCTGGAAAGCGCCCGAAGTATTCGTTGCCAAAGGCCGCGACGGGAAAACGGATATGTGGGGACTGATAGCCCGTCCCACCAACTTCGACCCGAACAAGAAGTATCCGGTTATCGAATACATCTACCAGGGGCCGGGCGACCAATATGTACCCAAGACCTTCATCCCCTACAACTGGTATATGACTTCCCTGACCGAACTGGGCTTCATCGTTGTCATGGTGGACGGCATGGGGACTTCCTTCCGTTCGCGCGAGTTCGAAAACGTATGCTACAAGAACCTGAAAGACGCCGGCCTGCCCGACCACATCGCCTGGATAAAGGCTGCAGCCCGGAAGTACCCTTATATGGACATCGACCGCGTAGGCATCTACGGCTGTTCCGCCGGCGGACAGGAGTCCACCACGGCCGTACTGCTGCATCCCGAATTCTACAAAGCGGCTTACTCCGCTTGCGGCTGCCACGACAATCGCATGGATAAGATATGGTGGAACGAACTGTGGCTGGGCTATCCCATAGGCGACCAGTACCGCGAAGGCTCCAACGTAGAGAATGCCCATCTGCTAAGCCGCCCCCTGATGCTGGTGGTAGGCGAACTGGACGACAACGTGGACCCCGCCTCAACCATGCAGGTAGTGAATGCCCTGATCAAGGCGAACAAGGAGTTCGAGCTGGTCGTCATCCCCGGCGCCCACCACACGATGGGCGAAGACTTCGGCGAGCACAAACGCTACGACTTCTTTGTACGCCATCTGCAAGGGGGGACTCCGCCGAAATGGGATGAGATAACCTATCGCTAAGAGCTACATAGCAAAAGGCAGATATTCGGAGAATTAAAGGAAAATATAAACAGAAACAGTTGATATATGGATAGATTCTTTGCACTCGTAACCGCTAACTTTGTATTCAAAACTAAATGCTGTTATGAGAAGACTGCTGTTCATTTTTTCCTTTCTCTGTCTATCTGCCCTAAACATAGGTGCACAAGATACCCTGACTTTAGAAAACTGTCTAAAGACAGGCATTGAAAACAACCTTTCCCTACAAAGCAAACGCAACGAGATACAAAAGGGAAAGTATGGCATCTCCGAAAACCGGACGAAGCTGCTACCCAAAATCAATGGCTTTGCCAACTACAACGACAATATAGATCCACCGGTATCCGTCACCGACGGCTCGGCTTACGGAACACCCTACAACGTGACCCATACCCTGCAATATGGCGCCAATATGGGGCTGCAACTCCAAATGCCGCTTTACAACCAAACCCTCTACACCACTATCTCCATTGCGAAGACCATGGACGAGATGAACCGGCTCTCCTACGAAAAGGCAAGGGAAGATCTCATCATGCAGATCAGCAAGATGTACTACCTGGCGCAGGTCACCGCCGAGCAGATAGCGCTGACCCGCGCCAATATCACCCGCCTCGAGGAACTGAAGGAAATCACGCTGGCCTTCTACGACAACGGGATGGCCATGGAAGTAGACGTAAAGCGCGTCAACATCAACCTGGAGAACCTGCGCGTGCAGTACGACAACGCCCAGGCCATGCTGGAACAACAGCTGAACCTGCTGAAGTACGTCATCGACTATCCGGCCGAGCAGCGCATCGCCCTGACGCCGGTCGATACCGAGGACCTGGTCCCCGCAGCCCTGACCGGATTATCAGAAAGCCTGTACGAACTCCAACTGCTGCAATCGCAAAGGCAGCTCGCCGAGCAACAGAAAAGACTGGTAGGCAACGGCTACCTGCCCTCACTGAGCCTGACGGGAAACTGGGGCTTCTCAGCCTTCACGGACCGGGCTTATCACTGGTTCCACTCCGGCCCCTCCGGGCACTGGTACCGCTCCTATGGCCTGGGCGTATCGCTGCGCGTCCCCATCTTCGACGGGCTGGACAAGCGGTACAGGACGAAGAAAGCAGCCATCGACCTGCAGAACATCAGGCTGACCCAAGAGGACACCCGCAAGAACCTGCAAGCCCAGTACCTCAACGCCACCAACGACCTGATGAACAACCAGCGCAACTTCAAGAAGCAGCGGGACAACTACCTGCTGGCCGAGGACGTGTACGCCGTCACGATGGATCAGTACCGCGAAGGAATCACTTCCATGACCGAGGTGCTGCAGGATGAAATGCGGATGAGCGAAGCGCAGAACAATTACATCAGTGCGCACTACAACTACCGCGTCACCAACCTGACACTGCTCAAACTGACCGGACAGATAGAATCTTTAGTAGAATAACCCGCCAAACCAATGACATCAGAATATGGAAACAATGGAAAATAAGAACGCCGCCGCCAACACCCATCAGGCGAAAGCAAAGAAGTTAAGAAAGCTGCGCCGCTGGCAAGTGGCCGTCAGCCTGCTGGGAGTGGCCGTCATGGCCTGGGGAGTGGTGCAGGTGGTGGGCCTGTTCCTGGACTACAAGCGGACGGAGACGAGCACGGACGCGCAGGTGGAGCAGTACATTTCGCCCGTGAACCTGCGCGCGTCGGGCTACATCCGCCGGATCTGCTTCACCGAGCACCAGGATGTGCACAAGGGCGACACGCTGCTGGTGCTGGACGACCGCGAATACAAGATCCGCCTGATGGAAGCCGAAGCCGCCCTGAAGGATGCGCAAGCCAGCGCCACCGTGATCGGCGCCACCCTGCAGACCACGCAGACCACTGCCTCGGTGTACGACGCCTCCATCTCGGAGATAGAAATCCGCCTGGCCAAGCTGGAGAAAGACCGCCAGCGCTACCAGAACCTGGTGAAGCGCAACGCCGCCACGCCGATACAGCTGGAGCAGATTGAAACGGAATACGACGCCACGCGCAAGAAGCTGGAAGCTACCCGCCGGCAGCAGAAGGCGGCCCTGTCGGGCGTGAACGAGGTGTCGCACCGCCGCCAGAGCACCGAAGCCGCCATAGAGCGTGCCACGGCAGCACTGGAAATGGCACGGCTGAACCTGTCGTACACGGTCGTCCTGGCCCCCTGCGACGGCAAGCTGGGACGCCGGGCGCTGGAAGAAGGGCAGTATATCACGGCGGGGCAGACTATCACCTACATCCTGCCCGACACGCAGAAGTGGATCGTAGCCAACTACAAGGAGACGCAGATAGAGCATCTGTACCTGGGGCAGGAAGTGGTCATCACGGTAGACGCCATCAGCGACCGGGAGTTCAGCGGCCGGGTAGCCGCCATCTCCGGGGCAACGGGGTCGAAGTACTCGTTGGTGCCCACCGACAACTCCGCCGGAAACTTCGTGAAGATACAGCAACGCATACCGGTACGAATCGACTTCACTAATCTCTCGAAGGAAGATAACGACCGGCTGGTGGCGGGCATGATGGTAGTAGTGAAAGCCAAACTCTAAAGCGCCATGCCCTCGTACCCCAAGAACTACCCCTTCTACAACTGGGTGCCCAAACCACTGGGCATCCTTATCCTGTTGCTGCTCTTCCTGCCCATCCTGACGGTAGGCGGCACGTACTCGGTGAACAGTACCGAGATGATGAGCGGGCTGGGCATACTGTCCGAGCATATCCAGTTCGCCAACTTTGCCACGTCCATCGGGATGGCGGCGTTCTGCCCGTTCCTTTACCGGCTGGTAGTGATCCGCAGGGAGAAGATGATGTGCATTGCCGGCTTCTCGCTGATGTATATCTTCAGCTACATCTGCGCCAAGACGGACAGCATCTTCCTGCTGGCACTGTGCAGTCTGCTCACGGGCTTTCTGCGCATGGTGCTGATGATGGTCAACCTGTTCACCCTCATCAAGTATGCGGGCAATATGGAAGCCTACGACAAAATCACTCCCGGCAACGAACCCACCAGCGGCGGGGATTGGGACAAGCTGGATATAGAGCGAAGCATCGCCCAGCCTGCCATCTATTTGTTCTTCATGATACTGGGACAGTTGGGCACCTCGCTCACCGCCTGGCTCTGCTTTGAGTACGAGTGGCGGTACGTCTACTACTTCATGATGGGGCTGTTGCTGCTGTGCATCCTTATTCTGTTCGTCACGATGCCCTACCACAAGTATCCGACGGGGCGGCGCTTCCCCATCAACTTCAGGCAGTTTGGCGACGCATCCATCTTCTGCGTGCCGCTGGTGTGCATCAGCTACGTGCTGACCTACGGGAAGGTGCTGGACTGGTACGACGCGCCCAGCATCCGGTGGGCCACGGCGGGCGCCATCGTCAGCGGCGGGCTGTTCCTCTACCTGGAAGCCACGCACCGCCACCCCTACTACCAGCTGGAAGTGCTGAAACTGCGTACGATACGCATCGGCTTCCTGTTCTACCTGCTGCTGATGGTGCTGAACTCCAGCTCCATGTTCGTCAATGTCTTTGCGGGAGTAGCGATGAAGCTGGACAATCTGCAGAACGCCACACTGAGCAACTGGAGCATGCTGGGTTACTTCATCGGCACCGTGGTGACCATCGGACTCAGCATGAAGGGGGTGCACTTCAAGTACCTCTTCGCCGGGGGCTTCCTGCTGATCGGTCTGGCGGCGCTGTTCATGTACTTCGAGGTACAAAGCGCCGGGCTATACGAAAGGATGAAATATCCGGTCATTATCCGTTCCACAGGCATGATGATGCTCTATTCGCTGATACCGACCTTCGCCACCCAGCGCATGCCCTACAAATTCCTTTCGTCCTGGATTTGCACCATGATTACCGTGCGTATGGTGCTGGCGCCCGGCATCGGCGCCGCCCTTTACACCAATGCCTTGCAGGAGCGCCAGCAACACTACGTCACCCGCTATGCGCAGGACGTGGATATGCTGCATCCCGAGGCATCGGCGTCGTTCCGGCAAACCGTGCAAGGAATGCAATACCAAGGAAGGAGCAAGCAAGAGGCTGTGAACATGGCGGTCATGTCTACCAAAGGACGCATTCAGGTGCAGGCTACACTCTCTGCCGTGAAAGAGATAGCGGGGTGGACGCTGTACGCTTGTCTTTTTTGTATGATATTTGCACTCGTTATTCCCTATCCTAAACGGAAATTACTAACTTAGCAACGTTTTAGAACTTGTAATCTTCGTATGTTATGGATGCTCAGCAAAAACGCTTATCCCGTCTGAACCATGCTTTATTAAGCGGGGAAAACATATGTAGTTCGGAAGGCATGGTCTGCACCTTCCCCACCTCCCTGAAGGAACCGTTCCTGATAAAAGGGGCAGGCCTGGTTGTCTGCACGCAGGGCAGTTTCGCATTCTCCCTTAACCGGAAGTCGTTCTCCGGCCAGGCAGGCGAAACGCTTTTCATCCCCGAGGGCTCGCTCTTTCAAGCGCTCGAGGAATCGGAAGGCTTACAGCTATTCATCCTTGTTTATCAGATAGAGCCGATACGGGATATCATCGGCAATTCGGTGCTGTCCATGTACTTGTATATGCAACTCCGCACGGAGCCCTGCTACGTGTGGAACACCGGCGACGAAGAAGAAGTGCTGAAATACATGTCATTGCTGGACAACACCCTGTATATGGAAGACAGCATCTTCAACCGCTATGAACAGAAACTGCTGCTCCTGGGACTGACCTACCGGATTTGTTCCATCTACAACCGTAAGCTTATGAACCTGAAAACATCCGTAGGGCATAAGCACGAAATCTTTATACGGTTGATTCAGACGATAGAAAAGCATTACACGGAACAGCGCGGAGTAGGGTTCTATGCAGACAAACTCTGCTTGTCGCCCAAATATCTCTCCGCCCTGTCCAAGTCTGTATGCGGGCTCACAGTGCAGGAGCTGGTGTTCAAGTCCATCATCCGCAAAAGCATCTCGCTGCTCAAGAACACGCAAAAAAGCATTCAGGAAATAGCCGATTTCTTCAATTTCCCCAATGCTTCTTCCTTCGGTACATTCTTCAGAAAACAGACCGGAATGTCTCCGCAGCAATACCGCAAGAAATAAAAGAATAGGATACGCGGTACCGGCCTAATTAGTTTCTCCTATTTACGGAGTACCTTGGCGATGGCCTTCTGAACCAACTCCTCCATTACATCATATCCCTCGGCAGTAGGATGTACACCATCTTTGGTATATTGAGGACTCAACGCTTTGTTTTCTCCAACTACCATTTCCGAGTAATAATCGACAAAGGGGATGCGGTTCTTCTTGGCGTACTGCTGCAGGCGGGCATTGAGGGCGGCAATTTTCTGCGGTGCATCTGTAATGCTCTTGTTCCAGCCAAAGGCAGCGGCGGGGAGCGTGGTGGTGAGGATTACTTTTATATTGTTGGCTTGGGCAAGCTCTACCATGGAGACGATGTTGCCGAAGGTGCGGTCTTCGTTGTAAGCGCCCGTGTTTTCCGCCACGTCATTGGTGGCGGCATTGATTACTACAACCGCCGGAGAAAGGTTGATTACATCTTCACGAAAACGTACCAGGAATTGGTAAGAGGTTTGTCCGCTGATGCCTCTCCCTATATAGCCGTTATTCTTGAAGAAATCGGGGTGAATGTTCACCCAACCTTCTGTAATGGAGTTCCCCATGAAAACAACCCGCTTACCGTTGTTCTCCTGCTGTTGCAACTCGATATTCTCCTTTTCATAGCGATTCAGATTGGCCCAGTCGCGGTTCTGGGCACTCAATTCAGTAACCGACAAAACGGTTGTCATCAACAAAACACAAGCAAATAAATTCTTCATAATTCTATCTTATTTTTAAAGTTCGATTTCAAATCATGCTTTCAGCCGGATAATAAAGCAGCTTCCCTTCCCCAACTCACTCTGAACGGTCAGCGTGCCGCCATGAGCTTCTACAAAATCCTTGGAGATAGACAAGCCCAAGCCACTGCCCTGCACTTTGGTTCCGGGCACCCGGAAGTAGCGGTCGAAGATGCTTTGATGATAGCGCGGGTCGATGCCTTTGCCGAAGTCCTGGACATACATTTCGACAAAGCCGTCCTCATGGCGGGCACCGATAACCACCCGTCCGTTCTCCTTGGAGTAGCGGATGGCGTTGCTCAACAGATTGGTGAGTACCCAGGCTATCTTCTCGCTGTCGACAAAGAGCTTGGGCATCTTTTCTTCCGGATATTCCGCTTCAATCTGGATGTTGAATCGGTCCGCCTGCACCTGGTTGGCTTTGATGGCATACTCTATCAGTTCGATGGGCTTCGTAATCTTAGGCATCATCTGCAACTTGCCTGCCTCAACTTGTGTCATGTTCAGCAGTTCGCCGGTGATTCCGAGCAGGCGGTCGGCATTCTCCTTGATGCTCTTGGAGAGTTGCTCCTGCTCATCATTTAGCGCTCCCACCCGTTTGTCCTCCAACAACTGCAAACTCATCAGGATGGCAGAGATTGGCGTCTTCAGTTCATGGGAGATGGTCGAGATGAAGGTGGTCTTTGCACTGTCCAGCTCCTTGAATTCAGTGATGTTCTTCAGCAGGATCACATCGCCCAGGTTCTGTGGTTCGTCGGCGTCCGCCTCCGTATTCTGAATCGTGATATAGGAAGCCTTGAAATAGCTCTCTTTGTTATCCGCATAAATCTTCAGCGGTTCCTTCTTCTCGCTCGGAGTAACCAGTTCACGAACCAGGCGGCGAAGCAAGTCATTCTTCAAAGAGAGTTCTTCGGCAGAATGGCGGATAATATCCTCACGCTTCAGGTTCAGCACCGTCAATGCTTCATTGTTGACAAAAAGAATCTCCCGTTCCCGGTTCAGCCCGATGATAGGTTCATTGATGCTGTTCACAATGGCTTCGAGGAACTTCTTAGCTGCAAGGATATCGTTCAACGTACTGGCACGATACTCCATCAGTCGTTCCGCCATACGGTTAAAGCTGTCCGCCACTTCACGGAACTCTTCGTGCCCGCTCATGTCGAGACGTTTCTTATAATTATGGTTGGCTATTTCAAGAATGCCGCGCGTCAGTTCCTGGATAGGCTTGCTGATGGAGCGCGGAAGCCATACCAACAGGATGATGCTGGCAAGGATGCAGACACCGCCCGTAACGGAAATCCATAGCAATGCACGCTGCAACCCGGGCATAGCCGCAGGGCTATCCGGCTCCGTTGCCGTTAATATTTGGAGATTAACGACCGAAAGGGCAACCAGCAGAATTATCATTCCTGCCAATATCCCTACGCTAAGTATCAATTTTGTGCGAATATTCATAATGCTCCAAGTATTAAAAATTATGCAAGTATAATCAAATCTATGTTTGCTTGCGCCAAATCGCTCACAAATTTTCTATATTTCAAGAGCATGAACAGCGATTCGGGCAGACGGAATGAAGGACTGCCCATGCAGACAGAGGTTATCTGCTTCTCTTTGCAGATGGCAACAATGCTGCCCAGGACATCCCGCGACTGCACCTGGACGACCTCGCCCCCCAACTCAGTCACCAGCTTGAAATGATTCAGCAAATGGCGCTGACTCGCCAAACCGATACGGTCGGAACTCTCGCCCGGAGTCTGCACATAGAGGGCAATGAAAGTAGTATTATACCGTGTGGCCAGGCGCGCCGCTTTGCGAATGATGTGCCGCGGCGTCTTTTCCTGGCTGCTGATGCACGCCAGGAACTTCTCATGGCGTACACCGACACAAGAGACAACTACCTCGTTCTCCACTTTCTTCTCCACACGTAGCGCCACTTCCTTCAATGCCAATTCACGCAGTTGCAGGATATTCTCCGTCTTGAAGAAGTTGTTCAGGGCAAGCGGTACTTTATCCGGTTTATAAATCTTGCCTGCTTTCAACCGGGCTATCAGTTCTTCTGCCGTCAGGTCGATGTTCACCACTTCGTCAGCCTCTTCCAGTACGCTGTCGGGGATGCGTTCTTTTACTTCGATGCCGGAGATGCCCTGTACTTCTTCATTGATGCCTTCGATGTGCTGGATGTTGACGGCAGAAATGACGTTGATGCCTTCGTCCAACAAATCCATCACATCCTGCCAACGCTTCTCATTGCGACTGCCTTCCACATTGGTATGCGCCAGTTCATCCACAATCACGATTTCGGGATGCAGGCGGATAATGGCATCCAGGTCCATTTCTTCCAGTTCCTTGCTCTTGTAGAATATCCGGCGCCGCGGAATGACGGGCAGCCCCTCCAGCAATGCTTCCGTCCCGGCACGTCCGTGCGTTTCGATATAGCCGATTTGCACATCTACCCCATTATCCAGCAGGTCGTGCGCCTCCTGAAGCATACGGTAGGACTTGCCCACACCGGCAATCATGCCGATATAGATCTTGAACTTACCACGACGCGACTTCTTTATCAAGTCGAGGAAATGTTGTACGCTTTCTTCCCTACTCATTCTTTTTCCGGTTTTAGTTGTTTTCATGCTACACAACCCGTAGCGGTCATCACGACTGCCACGGGCTTTCAACACTAATTCATGAAGTTTAAAGTTATATCTAAATAAATCATGGCCTTAATGTAATACCAAATACCAGATGGGCGTCTTCCATACGCGGATTCCAGATGGCTTGTGCAAATACGGGTATGGAGAAACGATCTGTTATCTTGATGTCCGTTGTACCTTTCAGAGCTACATTGGTGACGGCAAATCCGCTGTTGGGAACGCCATAGACACCGATGCCTGCTTCATATGGTAAAAAGCCGCAAGTCAGGTTCAGATTGACAGCTTTCACACTGAAGGGATAGTTCAGTTCTACATAAGAAGAATAATTCTGTTCGCCTTCATCGTTCTTGTCTGCTCCGGCAAACATTGTGTACCAGGCTATTGACAGCGGGAAGTTCTCAACCGGCAGGGTATAAGCCAGTCCGGCTTCAAAATGATGGGCTGTTTCATGGCTCTTGAAGTTAAAGTACTTGTTGGCACCCTGGCCACCCCACCAAAGGCTGGCGACCGACAGACTCAATCCGGATTCGCCGAAAGCATAAGCAGCAGTCAGGTCTATCTCCTTGGCAGCAACACCTTCGGCTGAGGAAGCACCGTCAAAATCGGTAGAGCCCCATGCTGTCAGAGAGAAGTTACCGGCACCAAAACCTAGAGTCGGTTGAAAGCTGGCACCCGTCTGATAGAAGCCACGCCAAACGTAAGAACTTACCAAATCACCCTGGATAGTAAAGTCCTGGGCCTGCACCTTGTTTACTCCTACAAAAGCTGCTGCAACGGCAGCTACGAATCCTACAATTATAATTTTAAAACTATTCATACCTATTTCTTTCTTTAAAAGGTTGAAAGGCAGGACGGGGATTCGGCTCCCCCTGTAGAAACGGCAGCCTCTTGCTGCCTGAACAGAACGCCCCGTTCCTGCCTACAACACATGACAAACACAACTAAAAAAATTATTTATCCGCGTTGGCTTCTTCCAACGCAATGTTCAGCTTCAGCACGTTCACTTTCTCCGTACCGAACAAGCCGAGCAACGGTTTCTCCACAGCCTTGTCGACAATCGCCTTTACAGCAGCCTCACTCATGCCACGGGCAGATGCTACACGCTTCACTTGTACATAAGCGCCGGCAGGGGTGATGTCCGGGTCGAGGCCGGAACCGCTGGCGGTTATCATTTCGGCAGGTACCTCTTCACGGCTGAGGTAAGGATGGTGTACCAGGAAAGTGTCCACGCGTGCCGCTACTTCGGCAAGGTATTCCTCATTCGTAGGACCTTTGTTGCTACCGGCAGAGCTGGAAGCATCGTAACCGTCGCCTGCAGCAGAGGGACGTCCCCAGAAGTAGATGTCTTCTGTAAACATCTGCCCTACATTGGCAGCACCTACTACTTTACCATTCAAGGTAGCCACTTCGGCATTACCTTTGTTAGGGCCGGCAAACTGTGCAAATATCCACAGGACGAGGACATAGAACACTGACAAGAATACGCAGAATGCGAGCGTTATTTTAAATGATTTCCAAAGAGTTTTCATTACTGTACTATTTAAAGAATAAATAAACTTACTATCATATCTATCAGCTTGATGCCTACGAACGGAGCAATGACACCGCCCAAACCATAAATCAGCAGGTTGCGGCGAAGCAGTGCGCTTGCACCTATCGGCTTGTACTGAACACCTTTCAGAGCCAACGGAATCAAGATAGGGATGATGATAGCGTTGAAAATGACTGCCGACAGAATGGCCGTCTCAGGACTATGCAGCCCCATGATGTTCAGCGGAGCCAATTGAGGGATGGCAACCATGAACAAAGCAGGGATGATGGCGAAATACTTGGCAACATCGTTTGCGATAGAAAAGGTGGTCAGCGTGCCGCGAGTCATCAACAGCTGTTTGCCGATTTCTACGATTTCAATCAACTTGGTAGGGTCATTGTCAAGGTCAACCATATTACCGGCTTCCTTGGCGGCTTGCGTACCGCTGTTCATGGCAACGCCTACATTGGCCTGTGCCAGGGCGGGCGCATCGTTAGTGCCGTCGCCCATCATGGCTACCAGCTTACCCGCCTGTTGCTCCTTCTTGATGTATTCCATCTTGTCTTCCGGCTTCGCCTCGGCGATGAAGTCATCCACACCCGCTTTCTCGGCAATGTATTTGGCGGTCAGCGGATTGTCACCGGTCACCATTACCGTCTTTACACCCATCTTGCGAAGGCGTTCGAAGCGTTCCTGAATACCCGGTTTGATGATATCCTGCAACTCAATAACGCCGGTCACCTTCCGGTTGACACACACCACCAGCGGAGTACCGCCATTGCTTGAGACGGCAGAGATTACATCTTCTATTTCCCGGGGAAATTTGTTTCCGGCACCCTCTACAATTCGGCGAATAGCATCGAATGCACCTTTACGAATCTGCGTGCCGTCCTGCAAGTCGACACCGGAACATTTGGTTTCGGCAGTAAACTTTATCATGCGGGCGCCGCTTGTATTCAGGTCGCGCATACGGTGGCCGCTTTCACGACCCAGTTCGATGACGGACTTGCCTTCCGGCGTTTCGTCGGAGAGTGAGGACATCAGGCAGGCATCTACAAATGAGTTTTCATCGATGCCGGGAGCCGGGTAGAACTTCGTGGCGCGGCGGTTGCCGATGGTAATCGTACCGGTCTTGTCCAGTAACAAAGTATCGATGTCGCCGGCGGTTTCCACCGCTTTACCCGACTTGGTGATGACATTGGCACGGAGCGCACGGTCCATACCGGCAATGCCGATGGCAGAAAGCAAACCGCCGATGGTCGTCGGAATCAGGCAGACAAACAGCGAGATGATAGCTGCAATAGAGATGTAGGTTCCCGGATGGTCTATATTGGTATAATCCGCCATCGGAATCAACGTGACGCATACAATAACGAATACCAGCGTAAAGCCTGCCAGCAGGATGGTCAATGCAATCTCGTTCGGTGTCTTCTGCCGGGTGGCGCCTTCCACCAACGCAATCATCTTGTCGAGAAAGCTTTCGCCCGGCTGCTGTGTTACCAGCACCTTGATCTTATCGGAAAGCACTTTTGTACCGCCCGTCACAGAACTCTTGTCACCGCCCGCCTCGCGAATCACAGGGGCAGACTCGCCGGTAATGGCGCTTTCGTCGATAGACGCCAGACCTTCTACAATCTCACCGTCGGCGGGGATGGTATCACCCGCCTCACAAATAAAGTAATCGCCTTTCTTCAGACGGGAACTGCTGATAGTACGGGGCTTGCCGTCCACCACCACCTTGGCGGGAGTCTCCTCGCGGGTCTTGCGCAAACTGTCCGCCTGTGCCTTGCCGCGTGCTTCGGCTATCGCCTCGGCAAAGTTGGCAAACAACAAGGTTACAAACAGAATGACAAACACCAGGAAGTTGTACCCGAACGTTCCGTATTCCGCCGTGCCCAGGGAGAGGATGCAGACCACCAGCATCACCAGCGTCACAATCTCCACCGTGAACATAATCGGGTTCTTAATCATCATCCGCGGGTTCAACTTCACGAATGACTGCTTCAAACTTTCCATTACTTGCTCCTTTTGAAACAAAGAAGCTGATTTCTTATCTTTCATAATTATCCATAATGTGCTAATATGCCAATATGCTAATGTGCTAATTGGCTGCGCACATTCAATTTATTAATTACACAATTCTTTTTCTATACACTCTTTCATTGGCATATTGGCACATTATCACATTGAAAAGTATTCAGCAATCGTGCTCAGTGCATGAGCCGGGAAGAATGACAGGGCAGCAACGATAAAGATTACCGCAAACGTCATCACCCCGAAAGTCAATGTATCTGTCTTCAGCGTACCGGCACTTTCCGGGATAAACTTCTTCTGAGCCAGCAGACCGGCAATAGCCACCTGACCGACAATAGGAATGAAACGCCCCAGTATCAGCACCCAGCCGCATGAATAGTTCCAGAAGTAAGTATTGTCACCCAAACCTTCGAAACCCGAACCATTGTTGGCGGCAGACGAAGTGTATTCATAGAGCTGTTCGCTCAATCCGTGGAAACTGGGGTTGCAGAGCCAGCCACCCTCGCCCGCCACGAACTCGGGATGATGCGCATACAGATAGCTGGACAAAGCCGTACCCACCAGGATGATGAACGGATGGAGCAACGCTACTATCGTAGCAATCTTCATTTCACGCGCTTCCACCTTCTTCCCGAGGAATTCCGGAGTACGCCCCACCATCAGTCCGCTGATAAACACGGCTATGATGATGAATGTATAGTAGTTCATCCAGCCCACGCCGACACCGCCAAACCAGGTATTAATCTGCATATTCAACATCTGCATCATACCGGAAAGCGGCATCGTAGAGTCGTGCATGCCGTTAACCGAACCATTGGAAGTGACCGTCGTCGTGATGCTCCACAAAGCAGTAGCCGCCGCACCCAGCCGGACTTCCTTGCCTTCCATGGCGCCGCCGTCCTGTGCAATGCCCATTTCGTCTATGCGCGGATTACCGCCCATCTCCTGATAAACATTGATGCACACGCCCACCAGATAAGCAAAGAGCATCACACCGAAAATACTATAAGCCAGTTTCTTGCGCCTGGTATAGAAGCCCAGCGCAAAGACCATTGCCATCGGGATGATAAGGATAGACCAGCACTCGGCTATATCAGTCAGATAAGTAGGGTTCTCCAACGGATGAGAAGAGTTGACGCCGAAGTATCCGCCGCCGTTCGTACCCAGTTGTTTGATAGGGATGATGGCTGCCGCAGGGCCTTGCGAAACCATCTGTTCCTGCCCTTCGAGCGTCGTCACCTGCATCTTGCCGTCAAAACCCATCGGAGTGCCTTGCACAATAAGGATGAAACCTACAACCAGCGAAAGCGGCAACAGGATACGTGTACAGCTCAGAACCAGGAAGTTCCAGAAGTTACCGATCGTCTTTGTAGTCTTGACCGAGATAGACTTCATGATAGCCGCCATACAAGCCATACCGGTGGCTGCCGTAATAAACTGGAACAGCATGATGACGAACAGCTGTGTAAAGTACGTCAGACCGCTTTCGCCCGAATAGTGCTGCAAGTTACAGTTCACCATAAAGCTGATACAAGTATTGAAAGCCTGGTCGGGCGATTGCGGCCCGTTACCGTCCGGATTCAAGGGCAGCCAGCCCTGGGAAACCAGCAACACCATGCCCCACACAAACCAGAAAGCATTCAAGATGAGAAGCGCTTTCAGGAATTGCTTCCAGTTCATTTCCTCGTCGGGCTTGATGCCGCCCACTTTAAATATCAATCTCTCGATCGGCTTCATGAAGTCCGACCATGTTTTTTCTCCTTTATATACCTTGGCAATGTACTTTCCCAGCGGATAAGCTATCACCACCATCAGGAGAATCTGTAGGATTACACCTAAAATTTCTGTATTCATTTCCATCAACGTTTAAAACTTTTCGGGCTTTACGAGCACATATATCAAATACCCGAATACCGCAATACCTAATACAAATAAAGCTGTGTACATAATCTCTCTCCTTCCTTAAATCTTTTCAAACCAGTCTACACACTTCCAGAAAAGCCAAAAAGCGAACAAGCCGCTCAAGAGGCAGAAAACGAATGATACTGTTATTCCCATGTTCTTTTACCTTTAAAAATGTTACTAATTATTTTGTCTGCCTTGTATGTGCCAAATGCGTGCCAAGAGGGAGAAGAAGGGAGATATATAACTAATTAACAACGACATATAATCATTGCAGATATAAAAAAGAATAGGTTGCACCCTTTCATTTTGAAAAGGTGCAACCTATTTCGGTATGCGTTCATCTTCTAAAAGACGGCGGATAAATACGCATCTTGCCAGTTCCGACAGGGCGAACTCAGAGTGCCAACAAACGAAACTGACAGTTTCAACAAGCGAAACTCGGAGTTTCAAAGGTTGAAACTGTTGGTTTCATTATAGGAAACTGTTGGTTTCAAAGGTTGAAACTGGGAGTTCCAACGTAGCATTCATTTTGAAACTATCAAGCATTGACTTGGCACGGATAAACGAATGGATGCACGGATGACGCATATCTATCTACTAAATTAGAGAGGGGGGGAGAGTGAGGTTATATTCTTCAATCTTCCGGTAGAGTGTCGTCAGCCCGATTTTCAGCAGGCGGGCAGCTTCTGTCTTATTCCCTTTCGTGTATTCCAGCACGCGGGCTATGTGGCGGCGTTCCATGGCGGAGAGTTCGAAACTGCCGGGCGCACCGTCGTCGGCGGACTGCTCGTAGTGCGAGTGTTGTATCTCCAGCGGCAGGTCGGCTACATCCAGCCGTCCGCCCTCGCAGACGATGAGGCTGCGCTCTATCACATTGCGCAGTTCGCGGATATTGCCTTTCCAGGGTTGCTGTTCGAGCGTGGCGAGGAATTCGGGAGTGGTTTCGGCGATGGGACGCGACAACTGGGCGGAGAAGTTGGCTATGAATGCCTTTGCCAGCAGGCGTATATCCCCTGCACGTTCGCGTAGCGGCGGCAGCTGTATCTGGAAAACGCTGAGGCGATAGAACAAATCTTCGCGGAAGCGGCCGGCGGAGATTTCTTCGGGCAGGTTGCGGTTGGTAGCGGCGACGATGCGCACATGGACGCGGGTGGGCTTGGTGTCG
This sequence comes from uncultured Bacteroides sp., assembly GCA_905203765.1. Lineage (GTDB taxonomy): Bacteria > Bacteroidota > Bacteroidia > Bacteroidales > Bacteroidaceae > Bacteroides. The sequence continues at coordinate 52,777 of CAJKXC010000002.1, read as the reverse complement.
CCTATCTTGATGTACTCGCCGGTTTCGAGGATGCGCAGCAGCTTGGCTTGCAGTTCGAAAGCCATCTCGCCTATTTCGTCGAGGAAGATGGTGCCGTTGTTGGCTTCTTCGAACAAGCCCTTCTTGTCCTTCAAGGCGCCGGTAAAGGAGCCGGCTTTATGGCCGAACATCTCGCTCTCCAGCAATTCCTTGCTGAAAGAGGAGCAGTTGACGGCTACGAAACTCTGCCGGGCACGCTTGCTGCCGTAGTGGATGGCTTGGGCAAAGACTTCCTTGCCCGTACCCGTCTCGCCGGTCAGCAGCACGGGGACATCGGTAGAAGATACTTTCCGAGCCAGTTGCACGGCATTCTTCAAGGCTTTGGACTCGCCCAGGATGGAGTCGAACGAATAGGCCTGCCCCACCTTCTTCTCCAGCTTCTCCAGGCGGACGTTCATGCGCGCCTTCTCCACGGCACGGCTTATCAGGGGGATAATCTTATTGTTGTCGTCGCCCTTGGTGATGTAGTCGAACGCACCGTTCTTGATGGCCTGCACCCCGTCAGGGATATTGCCGTGCGCCGTCAGCAGGATGACTTCCACATTGGGAGCCGCCTTCTTGATGGACAGCACCAGGTCTACCCCGTTCCCGTCGGGAAGGAATACATCACACAAAGCTACATCGGGGTTTTGGAGTTCCAGCTGCTTCAAGGCAGCCTTGCAATCCCCTGCCTGACAAACTTCATAACCTTCCAACTCCATCATACGTGCCAAGAGGGTACGGATTTGCACCTCGTCATCAACGATCAGAATCTTACTCATAAGTAGAATATTAAAAAAGAGTTTAGCATCAAAACAGGGGACTGCAAATATAAAGCTTTTCCCCGAAACGCACGGCACATCTTTTGAACTTTTATAACAAGGAAGGTAAACATCAGGAGCCATCCGAGGCAAGAAATCCCCGTATAATAAGGTTGAGAGGGGGTGATGCAGGCGGATGCTCCGAACAGTTCCTTTTCATTTTGGAAAGGAACAACCTGAAACGGAAGGCTGAAAGGGAATTCCCGATAAGCCCCGAACAAGAAATAACTTAAAAAGAAACAAGAAATGAAAGTTTGTAAATTCGGCGGAACTTCCGTCGGTACTGTAGAGAGAATGAAACATGTGGCAACACTCATCGCAAACGATACCCCCAAAATCGTAGTGCTATCGGCAACAGCAGGCACCACAAACCATCTGGAAGAGATTGCCGCCAGCCTGTTCGGCCGCGATATAGAGCAAGCCCACGACCGTATCACCCGGCTGGAATTCCAGTTCATCGACTTCGCCAACGAACTGCTGACGGACGACGGCATCAAGCAAAAGGCCATCGACTACATCCTCGAACGCTTCCAGCAACTCTGGAAATTCACCAAGGGTTCCTTTACCTCTGCCGAAGAAAAAGAGGTGCTGGCACAAGGCGAACTTATCAGCACCGCCCTGATGCACTTCTACCTCTGCGAGCAGCATGTACCCAACGTCCTGCTCTGCGCCTTCGACTTCATGCGCATCGGTCTGGACAACGAGCCGGACCAGGGATACATCGAACAGAAACTCCAGGAACAGCTTGCCCTGCACCCCGCCGACCACCTCTTCATCACCCAGGGATTCATCTGCAAGAACGTCTACAACGAGACAGACAACCTGAAGCGGGGCGGCAGCGATTACAGCGCCTCGCTCATCGGTACCGCCATCCATGCCGAAGAGATACAGATATGGACAGACATCGACGGCATGCACAACAACGACCCGCGTGAAGTATCGGGCACCAAACCTGTGAAACGGCTCAGCTTCAACGAAGCCGAGCAACTGGCCTTCTACGGTGCCAAGATTCTGCATCCGTTCTGCATCGCCCCGGCGCGGCTGAAGAACATCCCCGTCCGCCTGCTCAACTCCATGGAACCGACAGCAGAGGGCACGCTGATATCCAACTTACAGGACGACGGCATCATCAAAGCCATAGCTGCCAAAGACAAAATCTTCCATGTCAGGTTTGAGTCGAACCACAGTTTGTGTCCTTATCTGTTTATCAGCAGGATTTTCGACACACTGGCCAAATATCGCACGCCCATCTGCCTGCTGGTTTCTTCCAACCTGGACGTATCGGTGGCAATAGACGACAGTAGCCGTCTGGCAAACATCATTTCCGAAATGAACCGCTTTGCCAAAGTGCTGGTAGAAGACCGCATGACGATTGTATCGGTAGTGGGAAACATGCAGTGGGAATACGCCGGAGTCGAAGCAAAAATCATAGAAGTGCTCAAAGATATTCCGCTGCGAATGATTTCTTACGGGAGCAGCAACCATGACGTGGCGTTCGTTATCAAGACCGACGACAAAAAAAGGGCTTTGCAAGCCCTTAATGATAAGTTATTCCAGCCGGAATATACGGAATCTTACTAAAAGAAGTTGTTCCGTATCTCCTTGGCAATGTAACGCCCCATCAGCACCTGACCTTCCTTGTCGGGGTGCAGGCCATCGCGCAGGTAGCGGCCGCGACCGGAAGGAACTTCAAACTTTTCGGTGATGCCGCTGTTGGAGTAGCAATCTATCAGTTGCACGGAGAGGGCCTGGCAGAGCTGGCGCAAGATGGCAATCTTTTGCAGGTTCAAGGCGTTATGCTCCGGGCTGCCTGTCTGAATGGGGGTACAGACGAATACACGGCAGTGGGGATAGCGTTCTATAATCGTTTGGATGGCCCAGCGAGCACCGCCTGCCATGGTGGTGACGTCGACCTCGTCCAGCGTCTTTCCACGCAATGCTTCTTCGACACTGCCCAGGTTGCGGTCGTTGGTACCCATGGAGAACACAAAGACATCGGGCGCAGGATAGGCGCCGCTTTCTACCTGGGAGATGAACTGCTGGATGTGCACCTTCGAAACGTTGTTGTGGCGCTTCTGTATCTCCATCTTGTCATCCGTAGGTTGCCAGCCGTCGGAGATACCGGAGAAGCCGGGACTGCCATAGTCCTGCGTATCGGCATAGCACGCCCAGGTGGCAGAGCCTACCGCTACATTGTGGTGCGTGGCAAAACCGAGCGCGTCGACCACCGTCCGCGACCATTGTTCACCCGCCGTAATGCTATTGCCATCGCATCCGAAATTCATCTTGCTGAAGTCCGGATAAAGGGATTGCGCCTGCAGCGCAATCCCAACCCAAATAAAAAATAAAAAACTACCTAACCTAATCATCAGACTAACACTTATGAAAAACGTTCTATAATCTCCATACACATGCGCCCGTTATGATACGGGCATTTCCAGAAGCCGGCTTTGTCGTCGGCAGTATTCACCGTTCCGTCGGCGCGGACGCTCCAATGCCACTCGCCGCAGTGGCAGTCTATCAGACGTTGCTTGATAAACTCCCAGCAGTGGAACGCCTTCTGCAAGGCTACTTCGTCGTCGAAGTGCTGGTACAGATTGACGTGGCCGACTACGTTCTCGGCTTGCACCCACCAATGGCGGTCGGTATCGGTACGGTCTTTATCGAGGAAGGTCTCGTAAATCATGCTGCCTTCGGCAGGCACCAAGCCTTCGTCGGCAGCGGCTGCGATGTATTCTACCAGAGGTTCTACTTTTTCCAGAAGGGCAGGATCGCCCAGTACCAACGCGGCTTCATGAATCAGCCAGGAAGCCTCGATATCGTGTCCGTAGGAAACGATGCGGTATTTGCTTACCCAGTCGTCGTTGAAGAAGAGCTCCAGGTGGCCGGTGTTGATGTTCAGAATACGGTCGATGAAGAGCTGTATCAGGTTGCGGAGTTGTTGCTCCAGGCGGGGGTCCTTCCATACACGGTAGAGGTTGGTATAAGGCTCCAGGATGTGCAGATGGGTGTTCATGGTCTTGCGCTCGTTCTCGTCCTTGGCGCTGAGGCGCATGTCGGCAATCTCTCCCCACTGGCGGGTGAGGGCTTCGCAATAACCGTTCTTCCGGGGGTCGAAGCTATGTGCCTCGATGCTCTCGAAGAGACGAATCGCATACGTCAGGGCTTCTTCATCACCGGTGGCACGGTGGTATTCGCTCAGTCCGTAGATGGCAAAGCCGAGGGCGTAAATCTGCTTCTTCGTATCGAGGGGCTGCCCTTTGCAGTCGAGCGACCAGTAGATGCCACCGAATTCGTGGTCGTAGAAACGGTCGATGAGGTAACGCTTGGCACGCGTGGCGGTAGCGAGGTATTCTTCCCGCTTCAACAGGCGATAGGCAGATGAGAACGTCCACAGGATGCGGGCATTCAAGATAGCGCCCTTCTCTGCTTCGGGCATCAACTGTTCCTGCCCGGTGATGCGGCCATAGAAGCCACCGTTCACCTCGTCTGTCATCTTCGTCATCCAATACGGAAGGATATTGCTCACCAATTCCTCTTGCACTTCCTGCTTTAGTATCTTGACATCCATAGTGTTCTATTGTTGAATGTTTCGTACCGATTTAAGTTTCTCATTTATTACCAGCATCCGGTCCTTGGTCAGCGGATAGAAGTAAACTACCCCTATTGCGAGTACAGCCACGGCAGCCGGAATCCAACTCATCAGCAGGTTCAAGCCCGTAAGGGCCTCCGCCGTCTGTGCCGCACCTTCCGCGGTATTATAGCCGAATGCCGCAAGGATCCACATCACCGCCGCACCTCCGAAGGCACCACCAAACTTCTGCGCCATAGACGAGGACGAGAAGATGAGTCCCGTAGATGCCGAACCATTCTTCAGTTCCGCATAGTCCGAGACATCGGCATACATGCTCCATACCAGCGGCGACACGATGCCCGTACAGATGCTGATAACCACCTGCATCAGCAGCATCAGCCAAAAGCCCACCGGAGTGCAAGGCAGGTAGAAGAAGAGAATGCTCAGTCCCGCCAATGCTGCCATGGTCAGGATGTACGTCGATTTCTTGCCAAAGGCGCGGGAAAGGGGGACTGTCAGCACCACACCCACCATATTGCAAACTTCGCCCACGCCCAGAAACAATCCGGCATAAAAGAGGAAGACAGGCAAATCGCCCAGGTTCAGGAAGACATTGTCTCCGATATAATCTTTGAAGAAATAAGCAGCCGTAGCGCCACGAACCGTATTGAACAGGTTACAGCAAAGCGCCGCGCCTATCAGCAGCCACCACGGCACATTGGCAACCAGCGCTTTGAAGTCCTTTCCGATGGAAACGGTAGATACACTCTTGACATACTCACGCGTCATGCCGAAGCACAACAGGAAGATGACCAGACACAGGAAAGCAATCACTATCATCGAATACTGCCAACTTGTGCTTGCCGAACCGGTCATCTCACGGAACCAGTTGCACAGCGGCTCCCATGTAAAGAGCGCCACAAAGCTACCGGCGTATGCAAAGAACATGCGGTAGGACGAAAACACCGTCTTTGTGTCCGAATCATCGGTCATCACTCCCAGCATGGCGCCGTATGGCACATTAATGGCTGTGTAGACCGTCATCATCATAATATAGGTAACGTATGCCCAAACCAGCTTGCCGGTCGGTCCAAAGTCGGGAGTTGTGAACAGCAGTACTCCGCAGATGGAGAATGGCAGGGCTATCCACAACAGGTAAGGGCGGTATTTGCCCCAGCGTGTTTGCGTGCGGTCGGCAATAATGCCCATCATCGGGTCGGAGACGGCATCCCAAATGCGTGTCACCAACAGCAGGATTCCGGTGTCGGCAAGACTCAGACCATAAATATTCGAGTAGAATATAGGCAGATAGTAAGAGAATATCTTCCAGAACATAGAGGAAGACATATCCCCGAAACCATAACCTATCTTTTCTTTTAGTGTTGCCATGAATTGTTTTAGTTTATGTATTATGAATCAGTTTCAGATTCTTATCTATCAACTTTTTCAACGTCTCTACGGAAGCGGATGAGCACAAACCGTCAGCAGGCGTATTCAGGCAGTAATCCACCAACTTGTCTACGGTCGAAGTAGCCACGTGCATCCGTGTGTCCGAAGAAGCATAGTAGATGAACACCGTGCCGTCCTCGTCCGCAATCCAGCCGTTGGTGAAAAGCACATTGCTTACATCCCCCACCCGCTCTTCATCCTGAGGTACCATGAAAGCACCGGCAGGAGCGGCAATCAGCTTTGTGGGGTCTTCCAAAGAGGTCATGTACATATAGAGAACATAGCGCAGTCCGGCGGCACAACCGCGAACACCGTGTGCCAGATGTAACCAACCCTTCGGAGTCTTAATGGGGTGCGGACCCTCGCCATTCTTCACTTCCTTGATGGTATGGTAATAGCGTTGGTCGATAATCGTTTCCTCTTTTACTTCGGCATGCGTCATGTCGTCTACCAGTGCCCAACCGATACCACCACCACTTCCGGCATCGATGAAACCATCCTGCGGACGGGTGTAGAGAGCATATTTGCCATCAACAAACTCAGGATGCAGAACGACGTTGCGTTGCTGACTCCTGGTCTTTAGGTCAGGTAGACGCTCCCAGTTCTTCAGGTCTTTGGTACGGGCAATAGCAGCTGTAGCCATGGCGGACGACAAGTCACCGGCAGGTGCGCTGTCATCATGCCGCTCGGCACAGAAGATGCCATAAATCCAACCGTCTTCGTGGGCGGTGAGGCGCATGTCATAGATGTTCGTTGCAGGAATCACGTCTTCGGGCATCGTCACCGGATAATCCCAGAAACGGAAGTTGTCGATGCCATTGGGACTCTCTGCCACAGCAAAAAACGACTTGCGGTCGGCTCCCTCCACACGCACCATCAGCAGGTACTTTCCATTCCACTTGATAGCACCGGAGTTCATCGTTGCATTCATGCCGATGCGCTCCATCAGGTAAGGATTGGTCTTTTCGTCTAAATCATATCTCCAGAATACGGGGGTATGAGCTGCCGTCACTACCGGATATTTATAACGTGTAAAGATGCCGTTTCCGCCCTCTACAGCTACATTTTTTCTTGTAATCAACTCTTCATGTTCCTGAAAAAGTCTTTCCACCTTCTCTTTAAAAGTCTTCATATTAGTATATTATGTTTGTTCTTTATTGATACAATTCCACGTCTGTTGCAAATAGTGTTTTAGGATTGTTGTAGAAGTCCACAAAGTCTTCCGCAGAGGTCTGTCCCGGATAGGGAGCATAGAAGTGTGTCACTCTTTCGCGTGCATTGCGCCATACCAGCACATAAGCCACCGGGTACTTCTCCAATACAGGAAGCAATGTCCCTGTCCACCATTTCTTATCGGGTATGCCTTCATAGCCCACCTCGGTCACTGCTATTATTTTATCATGTGCCTTGGCTATGCTGTCTACAATGGCGAGAGACCTATCGAGTCCGGCAACAAATGCATCACGGTTGAACTGATAAGTATCAAAACCGATAACATCAATCAATTCGTCCCCCGGGTATTTCTTCAGATACTGTGCAGTATCCTTTGGCTCCGTTCCAGGAGAATAGGCATATAGGACATTATCCACGCCATGAGCGCGCAGGGTATCCGCCGTCATCTGCCACAGAGTTTTGTATTCGTCGGGGGAGCAAAGTTTCTCTCCCCACCAGAACCAACTTCCGGTATGCTCGTGCCAGGGACGGAAAAGCACCGGCACCTTAACGCCATCCGGTGTCTTCAAAGTATTCATAAAGTCCGCTACCCGGCCCAGCCAACCGGCGAACTTCCCATGATTGGCTCCGCCCGGCAGGATAGACTTCACTACCGTAGTATCCTTCACATCCCATGCATCGCCCCCCGTCAAAGGATTACGCGCATGCCAGCTCAGCGAGATCATACCACCCCGATGATACTGATTGATTATTTCGTTTCTGATTTTCTCGAAAGGGACTTTGTCTAAATTAGCCTCACCTCCCAGTTCCAATTCTCCTAAATCAAAGCTGATGACGGCAGGATAATCACCACAGACACTCTGTACGTCCGACCGGCCTTCATCTCCCTCCCAACCGATACCATAAACCGTATCGTCATGATGCCCGAACATAATACCTTTTGAAGGGATTTTTTTCAAATTACTTAGCAGATGCGCTGTTTCCTGCGTATGCATAGCAGCAGTTTTTCCATCCGTAACTTGTTCTTTCTTAGCAGAACTGCAAGCTGTCAACAAAGCTGTTGCAAGTATTGCAGCCATAAGCCCGGATTTCTTCCTATTCATGTTTTTCATTATGGTATTGTTTATGGTAACACTTAATTCTTTGTACAAAGATAGCTGATTATACGAAGCAATAGTGATACAATTTTATCCCATTGCTATATTAACAGCATAAGTTAATAACGGAATACATAAGAAATAAAGAAAGGACTATCTCAACACACTGAAATAGCCCTTCCTTTGGTATTTCTTGAATTACTCCATAGAAGGAAGATCCTCGCGCGAAATGACGTAATCCTGATTCATGGCATCTTTCCACCAAGCCTCGTCAGCATGAGAGGCTTCTGCATCCTCAGCATCATACCATGGCATGAACCAATTCCAACGCGCTCCCTCACTCCACTGTTCGGAAATAAGACCTACCGAGCCACATTCACTCAATGAAATCATCTTATTACCATATTCAGCGGTAATTGAAGCATACTCGGAAACGCAATCTGCTGTTCCTTTAGTATAGAGGTCACGCCCTACGATATCCACATACTGATCACCCGGATACCAGTCGGCATCATTGCCCTCAGTAGTCCAAACCCAGATAAGATTATCCAAACCTTGAGCTTTGAAGTAATCGAACATCGCAATCCATAAAGCCTTGAAGCTGGCTGCATCCTTACCCCACCAGAACCAGCCGCCGGCTGCTTCATGGAACGGACGCCACAATACCGGAATATCCACATCTCTCAGTAATTTCAAGTAAGTAGCAATGTTCTCCAGATCCTGGGTAAACACTTTATTCTCCCAAGTACCATCGACTGTGGCATTGACAGCATTAAACTTCGTATCTTTCATATAGAAAGCATAGTCCTCATTCGGATCAAGTTCAGTGTCAGTTTCAATATAAACACCTACGGCAGTATAATCATGGCCGGCAATTATCAAGCCGCCCTCTTTCAGGGCTGCCAATATCTCTTCGGTAATCTCCAGTGTAAAATCACCGGAAATATCGAAATACTCCGTACCGGCAGCAATCTCACTCCAGCCACTATTCTTGAATGAGCCCTGTGCCCCTGCTACCACATCTTTCACGGCAACACGTACCACTTGTCCCACTTTTGCATCAGCAAAAGCAGCAAATGCTTCAGGGTTTCCTTCTGCTGTTAATTGGATATTTCCGCTCCAATCATTGGGCATTGCTGTTTCTCCTTCCCAGATTTGAGTGGAAGAAGCTTCTAAAAGTGCTTTCTTCGGAACATTCCAGTGCCACATAGCAGCTACGATACCACCTTTGTCGGCCCAATCCTTTACAGGAGTAACATCTCCATAATTAATCCAATTTGCACCTGCCACAGACGCTGCCAGATGAACATAATCAAAGCAATTGATGGCAGGATATTTACCAGTCCATCCATAGACTCTCTCTGACATCTCAGTATTCCAGGCAATATTGGCCATCATAGCAGAAAGTGTCTTTTTCTCATAATTATCCAGCAGATAATTGTATAACTTAACAGCTTTGGCCGAAGTAGCTACCACCGGCGCCTTGTCCAGCGCAACCGTAGAGAACTGCAAAGACACAGCCGGAGCCGGCATTTGGTTCGGTCCGGTGACTATACCTTCGGGAATCGAGAGAGAGCATGCTGTCTCTCTCTCAGGAACATTCACTTTAACAGTAAGTATATTACTTGCACCCAATACATCGGCACTTATCAATTCACCACCCGTAAAAGTTATCTTATCCAAGTCTTTCGTTGCAAAGAATACATTCTTGTCATACTTCACTTCAATGGTAATCTCACCCCGCTTTACCTTCGAAGCTCCGACTTCGGGAGTAGTGGATACCAATACCGGTGCATCAACTGCAGGTATATCATGCTTCACATCCGTATCACAAGCCGCAAAAGCGAAAGCAACAGCCAGTGTAAGCATCCATTTTATATTTAAAGTTTTCATAACCCTACAATATTTCTGTTATTCATTTTACTTCAATTGTAATCTTCTTCACTGTCAGGAAGCCCCCCTGGAAGATAAGGCCCGCATTTTTCTGCAATGCTTCCACATCTTTTGCCCCAAGCGAATAAGAGAATTTAGTTGCTCCTGCTTCAATGCCGACAGCGTCTGCTCCTGCAAATTCCTTAAAGTCAGGCAATGTACTCCAATCGGAGCCTTGTCCCAACTTGAGTTGCCACCAAGTGCTCGATGTGTCTTCCTCAAAATAGAAATACAGCGTTTGTCCTACGACAACCGTACTCCAATCATATCCGCCCCATGCAAGATCTTGGCATCCATTTTCCCAGTTTCCTAATACAACCGAACCTTCCCAAATGGTTTTTTCCGGGGTCAAGACTTCCATCGTTACATCTGAAGTAAATTCCTTGCCCTCATAGTTTACCATCTTAATAGCCGTCACGCCCGCTTTCGCCGTTTTCGGGACTGCCATCTCAACCTCGGTTTCGGTGCGTTTACCAAACGTCGTTACTTTGGTCTCTCCTATATAGAATGTTTCTACAGTATTCAGGTTTTTACCCGTAATTGTAAATTCATTACCTTGGACAACAGCGCTCGGATTAATTGTAGCAATAGCCGGATCGGTAGCCGGAGTGATAGCCAATGTTACAGTAGTCTTAACTTCCATTCCATTCTTCAGAATCAATGTCGGAGCACATGTTTCTGCAACGCCCGGCACCGTTATGCCTATCAGCTTATCACTTATATGATTATACTTCGCAAGTGTAACAGTGGGTGACTCTTCGCCTGCGAAGACAATAGCTGAAACCAAATCCAAATCCGTACCAGCAATCGTCACCGTATCACCAGCAGTCAAGGCAATCGGGCTGAATGCAGTAATGACAGGCTTCAATGTTTTATAAGCAATAGCAACACTTTCTCCATTAGCCAAATTCAAAGTGATATCGCCGTCTTGAGCCAATTCAGGAACAGTTATTGCGATCTTAGTAGCAGATGCTCCTTGCTTCAGTTCAACAGCATCAGCGACATTCGGGAATGTTGCACTGACTATCAAATCCAGATCCTTACCTGCAATCGTTATGTCAGCACCATTTTTCACTACTCCAGGAACAGCAGACAAACCAGTAGGAATAACCGTTGTTATTTCACCTGCTGCGACTTCAGCACCCGAGTAGCATACTAATACTACCCCCCCACTTTTAGCTGTAGCCGGTACTACAACGGTCAAAGTTTTGGAATCTTCTGATACAGTGATTTCCGAAACCTCTACATCGCCAAACTTCACAGAAGAAACCCAATTCAGATTTTCTCCCTTTATTTCCAGCGAATTACCTGCCTTTATTGTAGCAGCACTACTTTGAGTATAAGTAGGAAGTGCAACCGTCAATGCTTCTTCACTATATATCCAATTAGGAATTTCAGCTCCATCCGAAATAATGATCTGTCCGGTTTTTGCTTCAATAGGAACTTTTACTTTCAGTTCCTTACGACTTTGGCTGTCAAACTCCGTCACTATTACATTATCGGCAAAAATAACCTCTTTAATAAGATTCAGATATTCACCGGTAATAGTGATAACCTCACCGGGATTCACTTCTACAGGAGAAACGGATTCCAAATCAATAGGTTCCGTAAATGTCAGTTCCGTCTTAGTCGTTATATCCCCTTTCGAAGTCTTCAGAACGACTAACCCCGGCTGAGCAGTTTGGGGTACAGTGACACGGATTTCCGTATCACTGACAACCTCAATATCTGTAATGTCATCGCAACCGGGAATGACTACCGCAGTTACTTTGTCCATACCACTACCCAAAAAGCGAAGTATACCGCCACGAGCTACAGGACTTGGTCCAAATACATTCAGACTGACACCACCTTTATACTGGTTAGTATTTTCATCATCTCCATTGTCACAAGCCGTAAATGACAAGCAACTGAAGAGCATCAGGCACATCATCCAAAGTGCCGGGAATTTATATGTTTTGTTCATATCAGTATTCTATTTAAAAGATTATTCAATAGGTACTATGCGGATATTATCAATCATAATCGCAGGACTGCAATCCTGACCAGCAACACCACCTGCCCAAACAAAGAATGTAACACCTGTCAACATTGTCTTGTCAAAAGTTACATCACACTTGTTACCTTCGTGCGTCTTATTGAATTCGGACAAGTTCATTGAAACAGTAGTCCATTTACCACCCGTATCATAGGAGCCGGTATTCTTCCAAGGAATCCAGATACCACGCGGTACATTCGTATCACTGAAATAAGCATTAGTTCCGGTAGCATTCGTCACAACATCATTACCCGTAAATATAACCTGCATACCACAAGACTGCCATGGATTAGAAGAAGGCACATTCACTTCAAACTTCAACTGCAAATTATTAACTCCATATTCCTCAAGCATTGCTGCAAATTCAGGACGTGAAGAAAGTTCCGGATAGCCATTGTCCGGATCAGGCCAATAATTGAATGAGAAAGCATCTTCAGCCCAAGTAGCGCCAATAGCACCGGCAAGGTCCCCGCTAAAGCAAATATAAGCACCATCAATGCTGTTTTCATCAGCCGGTTTCAGCACTTTACTACCATCACGCCAACCATGACCTGTAGCCAAACCACCATGAGAACCATCCCAATCAAAGAGAATATTGCGTGTATCGTAATAGCGGAATTTAGAACGTCCTACACCATAGATAGATTCTACATTGATATACCCGGCAGGAGCATTATCGGGCAGAATGAAACTGACAGCAGTTTTCGTGATATTTGTAATATTTGTAACCTCTACATTACCTGCCATTGTAATAGTCAATGGTACATTCGGATCATCAATGAAATAGTCACCAATCAATGTCACCTCAGTACCCGGCTGTGCAAACTCACAAGACATAGAATTCACAGCAGGCGCCGGAACCAACACCTTGAAATCATAAGTTACAGTATCTTGAGACTGCGTCACCATGTAAATCTTATCGGTTACTACCGATGGAATATTCTTCGGTACATTCACCATAAGTGTATGGTCGGTAATATAGCTGGTATTAAGCACTGCTTTCTGGTCATTGAAATAAAGTTCATAAATACTGCGCAGATTATCACCCACCAGGCAAATGGTGTTTTCCATATAGGCACCTGTCAGCAGAGAGTCAGATGCAGCCACGTCAGGCACACGAACATATTTCACAGTAGGCTTTCCGCCCGCCACTTCATATTTATCCGGTTCATCCTCGCAAGCTACCATAGAAAAGCCTGCCACGGCAAGAAGTGCCGCAAAGAACCAATTCATATATCTATTATTTTTCATCTTTTTAAAGCATTTATATTAATAACTGAACTCAGAACGTACATCTACGTGTATCGGATCCTTCATCAAGTTCGGATTGAAAACCACATCTTCTGTCGGGAACGGCAGTGTAAAACTGGAAAGTGTTACGTTCGGAACTTTCGCATCTGGATTGTAACGGGTTTCCTCTGCATCTACTGCCCAAGTTCCGTTTTCATAATAAGCCTTATAAGTGGTTCCTAAATTGTAATAAACGTCACGGCGCTGTGCTTGCAACTCATTGATAGCACGCTGAGAATCATAATATGCCAAACGTACATAGTCGTACCAGCGATCGCCCTCACAAGCTAACTCCAAACGACGTTCTTTCCAAACATCCTCCCAAGTAATGGATGTCTTCGGGGCAACACCCGGAATAGCACGTCCGCGTACTGCGTTGTAAGCGTCCAATGCGCTTTGGTCAGTAGTAGAAGCTGCTGTACCCATCTTAGCCTCAGCATACACCAGATAGACATCTGCCAAACGGAGAATATGAGTGGATAAACCACTGTACATATTACCGGCAGATACACCCAAACCTAACACATGGTCATTGTTATTACCATACAGGTTCTTTACGTGATTGGCTCCTGTGGGAGACTGATAAACGCCACCAGGACCACCTTTCCCATAATCGGCATCATATATAAATCTCAAGTAATCGAAACCACCTTTATCTTGCCAGAAATAGCTATAAACATCTCCCGCCATCATCATGGTAGCCTGGCGGCGAGTATCTGTATCCGAGCGGGTTTCGGGGCTCTCCAAAGCAGAAATACCGAAAGCATCCTGCAAATCGACCGACGGCCCAGCATAACCGCCCCAACAGTCACCGAACTCATCAAATCCAACCATTGCCAAATCCGACTGTAATGTATTCTGTTGGGTCCAAGGATCACGGCCAGCCGACCAATGCCAAGAGAAAAGGCATTCTTGATTCTTATTGTTAGCCAAACGGAAGATATCAGAATAATTCGGCAATAACTGACGGCCGGAATTATCAATCACATCCTTAGCATATCCTGCCGCTTTAGCCAAATCATCAGCACTGCGAGTACCAGTTATGCCACTCTTTGTTAAATAGACTTTAGCCAAAAGGCCTTCGGCAGCATAGCGATCAATACGTCCCACTTCACCTCTGGCAGGAAGCAGTTCCATAGCTTTCTCCAAAGTCATAATAATATATTCATATACATCTGCAGCTTCCACTTTGAATTTGGAATTGTAACTACCTCCGTTCAGTTCGGCTGTATTGTCGTGAATAATAGGTACCGCCCCGAAGCTACGCACCAAATAAAAATAAGCCATAGCCTTCCATGCCAGACATTCGCCCATACATTGGTTCTTCACCGCTTCTGAAGCATTAGCTGTCTTCAGACGGGAATACACAGTGTTTGAATGGCCGATAACTGCCCACAACGAATAGGACATATTCACAAGGTTTTCATCCGTACCATTCACCGTAAAATTCAAATAAGGGCTATTCCCTTCATATACATTTCCTGAAAGGATTTCACCTACTTTGATGAAGCCACGCTGAAAGTCATACCAAGGTGAATTATAAAGGTAATTGACACCTTGTACGCATTGCTCGTCGTTCTGATAAAAGTTCGACTCATTATAATTATCTTCGGTAGGACGGTTCAAAAAATCTTCGCATGATGCTGCTCCCATACCGAGTACAGCTGCGAACGCCCAATATTTAATATATCTGATTTTCATTTTTCTTCAATTTTAAACGTTAGAATGAAACATTCAGGCCAAATGAATAAACGGTAGGTGACGGATAACGTCCGTTATCCAAACCGTAAACATTGACACTTGAGGTACTGGCACCGATTTCCGGATCATAGCCATCATAACCGGTAATAGTCAACAGGTTCTGAATATTTGCATAAACACGCAAGTTGCTTAATCCTAGTTTATTAATCACCTTTTTAGGGAAAGTATATCCTAAAGCAATGTTCTTCAAACGGATGTAAGAACCATCTTCAATGTAGCGATCACTGATACGGTCGTTATCATTCGGATCATTGATAGTGGCACGAGGCAGGGAAGCATTGGGATTCGCAACTCTTACATTCGTTACATCATTATACCACATAGAGCCATCTTCATAAACCTTGTCAGGGTTAATCGGGACAAGCTGCGCACGTCCGTTTACGGCGTTCAACTGGTTAGTCCAGGCAGAGTTCATATGCGTCAACTTCATGGAGAGGTAATTATAAACCTTGTTTCCATAAGAACCGTTGATAAAGATAGAAAGGTCGAAATTCTTATAGCGGAACGTATTGGTCCAACCAAAAGTAAAGTCCGGCATCGGAGATCCGATATTGGTCTTATCATAGTCATCAATAACACCATCAGGCACGCCATCAGGACCACTCAGGTCTTTGTACTTCACGTCACCTACCCATACAGTATTAGTACGGTCAAAGACTCCGTTTGCCGGATATTTGGCAGGTTTCGGAGAATTCTGAAGGTCTTCCAGATCTTTGTAAACGCCATCGCAAACAAAGCCATAGAAGTTATAAAGAGACTCGCCCACATTTGAAACACTAACCACATCAGTCCATTGACCATAGCCTACAATCTGCGCATTAGCCGTACCAGCCAATCCTTTCAGCTTATTCTTATTGAAAGATATTTGGAAATCAGAATCCCATTCAAACTTACCAACAAGAGGGTGTGTGTTCAGCGAAAATTCGAAACCTGTGTTTTCAATGTCACCATAATTGCCCTTCGGAGCAGCCAATGCAGAAGATCCATTACCGGAAGTACCCATATATGAAGGCAATTGCAACGGCATCAGCATATCACTGGAAGTCTTTTTATACCATTCCAACGTCAAATTGAGGCGGTCGTGAAAAAAGCCCAAATCCAGACCGACATTCCATTGTTCCTGCGCTTCCCATTTAATAGCTGTATTCGGAATATTAGAAGGGCGATAACCCATGCCTAAGCCGGAAGGCATACGGCTCATAGAGGTACCCCAAGCATAACTACTAATATTAGAGTTACCTGTTTGTCCCCATCCTAAACGCAGCTTACCATTGCTGATAACGCGCTTCAAGGGTTCAAAGAAACTTTCATTGGAAAAGCGCCAAGAAGCAGCCAATGAATGGAAACCTGTCCAACGATTTTCAGGACCAAAATTGGACGAGCCATCGTAGCGGTAGGTATAAGTACCCAGATAACGGTCAGCATAGTTGTAAGTCAGACGAGTAAAGAAAGAAGCAGAAGCCCCACTACCAAAACCTGCATTAATAGTTGGCGTACCTGTACCTAAAGCCGGATTATGAACTTCGTCTGAAGGCAAACCACTGTTAAATACACTTGTAAAATCATATCTGGATTCTCCACATTCCTGACCAACCATAGCTGTATAGTGGTGTTTGTCACCTATATTACCAGAATAAGTAACATAATTCTTCAACTGCCAGAAAGTGCTACTATTCTTCTGAATACTACTTTCATTACTGGCACGCACCCATCCTCCCAAATCAACCATCGGTTTGTAGCGTTCAGCTTTAATAGAACTGATGTCATAGCCCAGTTCAGCGTGCCAAACCAAATTCTTGATAGGAGTTATTTCAAGGAATATATTACCTGTCAGTTTCTGACGATCCAGTAAAATATCATCCATCATAGCAAGGGCTATCGGATTCGGACTCGTATAGCCCTCACGAGTTTCTGTTGCATAGCTACCGTCTATATTATAAATAGGAATATCAGGAAGCGTAGTCAATGAGTAATTAATCAAACCCTCATCACTATCTGCCAACTTCAAGTCATCACCCGTTGAAGTATAAGTAGCACTCAGGCCAAGTTTCAACCATTTTTTCAGTTGAGCATCCAAGTTCGTACGGAAGCTATAACGGTTGAAGTTAGAGCCGATAATAGTACCGTCTTGATCCATATACGAGGCAGATACGTAATATTGTACCTTTTCCGAACCGCCTTGTGCCGAAATCTGATGTTGGTGTTGAAGAGCCGTTTGAAAGATAGCATCCTGCCAGTTTGTACCTGTGCCCAGCAAAGAAGGATCGGCAAAGTTCACACTTGGATCGGAGATTTCCCCCATATTTGCCAAATCGTTATAGTAGGTAGCATATTCACGCAGATTCATCATATCCAAACGTTTGGTTTGACGTTGTACTGCAAACATACCATCATAGGTAAATTTCGCTTCACCAGCCTTACCACGCTTAGTCGTAATCAAAACGACACCATTAGAGCCTTGTGCACCATAAATAGCTGTTGCGGAAGCATCTTTCAAAATTTCCATTGACACAATATCCTGCGGATTAATAGTGGATAGCGGAGAAATAGTAGAAACAGAACCGTTACCCAACGCATCACCTAAACCAAAGGATGCACCGCTCTGTCCTTGTCCTTGTACTGGCACACCGTCAATCACATACAACGGTTCTGCATTAGCATTGATAGTAGCCTGGCCACGCACACGGATAGAAGAGGAAGAACCCGGAGCACCCGAAGTAGAAACTGCCGTTACACCGGCAGCACGTCCTTGCAGGGACTGGTCGAGGTTCGTTATAATAGAGCCTTTGATTTTGTCCTCGCTCATGGAAACAGAGGCACCGGAAAGGTCACTTTTCTTCATTGTACCATAACCAACGACAACGACTTCATCCAGCAGTTCGGAATCTTCTTTCAATGTGATTTTTAAAGCAGTCTGATTACCTACTTTAATTTCTTGAGTAGTATAGCCGATAAAAGAGACAACTAAAGTTGCTCCCGGATTTACATTCAGCGTAAAGTTACCATCAATATCAGTAATTACGCCATTTGTTGTACCTTTCTCCAATACGTTGGCACCAATGATAGGGCCCATCGCATCTGATACAGTACCAGTTATTTTTTTATTTTGTTGCACAGCCTCAATAGCATCTACCGATGCTGCAAATAATTGCGGAGTATAGCCCAAGCCAAAGGCTGAACATACGCCCACAAGTAGCGCTGTTTTTCTAAAATTCAAATTCATACTTGTATTTTTCTTAGATTAATAAATTGGCCTTACCCAAGGGCGACCATTTTAATATAAGGTTAAACTATTTTCTCGGAAACAAATAAACCTTATTAATAAGGTGATTGATTACAGCATAAAATTCACTCCTTTCTCATAGGCATTTACATTTCATCGTGGTTAAACATTTATTATTATTTTCATTTGTTACTTTTCTTCAGTTCATCACGAACCATCTTTCCCCATTCCTTTATGTCTTTTTCTTTCCAGTTTCCATTAGTAGGACCGAAAGGCACAATCATGGAACAGGTTTCCTCTTTGGAAGACATAGACCAAGCTACCCAACTAAGTGAGTTCTGCTGCATCCAGTCAACCCATCTGTTCCACTCTTCCCTGTCGATAGGACCATCTCCGGAAGCTTCCATGCCGGCACATTCCGAAACGAACAAAGGCAGACCTTTGCTCAGGGCATAGTCACCGCGGTCGCGCAAGTCTTGCTTATGGGTAGCAGCGTAAAAATGGAGGGTATACATTATATTATTATAGCCGGTAATAGGAGAATCTGCAGCAATATGCACATCCTGGTCCCAATGGGGGCAACCTACCAAAATCAAGTTGTCAGGATCTATCGCGCGAATGACGCGGATTATTTCTTCTGAATAGGCTTTTACCTTCTCCCATGAATCATCTACCGGCTCATTAAAGAGTTCGTAAATTACGTACGGTGAATCTTTATACTTGGTAGCCATTTTGGTGAAGAATTCTTTCGCTTCTTCCGTCCGTATGTGATGGCTGTGCCAATCGATAATAGCATAGGTCTTGTTCTTTATAGCGGCATCTACCACCGCAGTGACGCAAGACAATGCTTTTTCCGGGTCGGTAATGTACCCCCCGTCAGGTTCCACACCCATCGCAGCACGAACTACGGTGGCTTTCCAGTCTTTGCTTAATGTTTTTACGGTAGAAGCATTGTAAAAGTCGCCCCACGAGTTATGCCAACCATAACTAACGCCACGCAATACAACTTTCTCTCCTTCAGCATTCACAAGGGATGTACCCTTCACTGACAGTTGTGCCTTTGTTAAATCATCCTTCCCTTTCGCAGCTAAATGGCTGCAACAAAATGCGAGCATAAAAGCGCATACAATTAAACACCATTTTCTATTTCTCATACCTCTTCCTTTGTTTAATGATAACTATTTATATTTTCAATTTCAATCAATTCTGTTATACAATATGCCCTCATCATTGCCCTTCGAGACATATTACCCTACGATTTAGAATTATGCGTTCAGGGGTATTCTTCAATAGAAAAAGATGCCTCATACTATTAGTCTTAAAGTAACAGCACAAAAATAATGGATTAATACAATGGAAAACGATACTATTTTATCTATTAATTAGCAGCAGTAAAAAAAGAACCAGCCGTGAAAACGAATCTTGTTTCACGACTGGTTCTTTTTACAACCAATGTCTTATAAACTCTTACCGGCTTAAAGCCCGAGTTGCTCCTTCAACCACTTTTGCCACTCATCCCATTGTTCCTGATACCAATAATGCCTTGTCTCCAGGTAAGGATGAAGTTCCTTCGGAGAGGTGATGGAATTATAGGCAGCATACATGGAAGTGGGCGGACACACATCGTCGTCATATCCCCAACTGAACCAGCCGGGCACATTCAGTAGGCGGGCAAAGTTTGCCGTATCGTAGTAACGTATCGTCTGAAGCTCTTTCTCACTCGGGGAAGCGCTATGATAGAAATAGTGCGGCCAACCGCAGGCACGCTTCTTCGTAAATGCTTCAAGATCGCAAAGAGCGGGATGAACGGCAGCGAAGAAAGTTACACGAGAATCGAGAGCAGCCGTAATTACAGAGAGGGCACCACCCTGACTGGAACCTGTAACACCCAGCGTACCATTGAACTCGGGCAAGGAGCAGATAAAGTCTACCGCACGCAAAGCGCCCACGATGACACGATTATAATAGAAGACATCACGGTCGTCGCGGCGGAAATTCCAGTAACCGCCCAAAGCTCCACTTGCCAAGTT
Source organism: uncultured Bacteroides sp. (assembly GCA_905203765.1). Classification (GTDB taxonomy): domain Bacteria; phylum Bacteroidota; class Bacteroidia; order Bacteroidales; family Bacteroidaceae; genus Bacteroides. The sequence continues at coordinate 32,371 of CAJKXC010000002.1, read as the reverse complement.
ATCGTAGACAGACTGTGCCATCGTCACAGGAATGCCATGAATACCAACTTCCAGTGTGATCACCTGTCCCGGAGCCGTATAGGTATCTCCCGAATAAGGGCGGACACCGGCACCCGGCACACGCAGCAGAGCAGGATACATCCCTTCCTTCTTCGGCACACTGAGGATGCCATAGAAACGACCGCCCCAGGCTTTGGTCTGGAAACTGACCTGATATACATTGTCCGTCTCCGTACAACGTTCGGGAAGCAATGTCATAAGCGGATTCAAAGGAGTCTTCCGCGCATTCTCCAGAGTGTTGGCCCAAAACTCACGGAAGTCAGCAGGTAAGGTGGTGACGAGTTGCAGTTGCTCGGGAGCATAGGCGGCAGTAGCCATGCCATCGTAAGCATGACCGTCGATATTCGCTTTCACCTTGCAGCGGAAGAAACCGGGAGTTTTCATAATACCTTGCAGCTTCAAAGTGCCGTCTTTCAGTACAACGCCGGTTTTTATTTCGGTAGGATACATCTCCGGGCCCAGTTCATAGTCTATCTTCACATTGGACAAAGGATTCTGAGCCTTCATCACTTGCACTGTGAATGTGCACTTCTCATTCAGGCGGTACGTCCAATCGCTATGATCGGGAGATACCACGATGCGGATTTCGTTGCCGCGGATCTGCGCCATTGCTGCAAACACGCACAACAAGCCCAGCAGGAAAAAGGAAACTCTTTTCATAATATCAGATACTTAAATTACAGAATACAAAAATATACCGTTACTCTGAAAGAGAATGATACTATTTTATCATATCACTATTTTCTTCTTACGGTAATTATCCCGGAACTCCTTCGGAGAACATCCCTTCTTACGCTTGAACATCCGGTTGAAGTTGGACAGGTTATTAAAGCCACAGCTATAACAAATCTCAGCCACCGTGCGCGTAGAGTCCACCAGCAGGCGGGTGGCAAAGCCCAGACGGATGTCGATAATATAGTCGGATAGCGTCTTGCCCGTGCGCAGACGGAAGAAACGGCTGAAAGAGACAGGTGTCATCCCCGCCATATCCGCCAGGAAGCCCAACGTGATTTCTTCCTGGTAGTGCTCGGCTATATACCTCTGTACCTTCTGCACCCTACGGCTTTCCGAGAAGGTCTCCATTTTGGCAAAAGAAGAACTGGACAATACCCGGGCATCATCATAGAGAGACAGTTCGTAGAGTATCCGCAGGAAGTTCATCACTGCATAGAAGCCTTGCTCTTCCGATGCCAGCTGGTCTATCCAATTATAAGTTTTCATGATGGCCTGCATCGGAAAACACAGCCCGCACTGTGCCCGCGTCAGCATCCGGCGTATGCTGTCGAACTGGTTCTTATTGACGAAATGGTCGAAGAAAAGGTCGGGAGAGAACTGAATGGTGATTTCACGAATGTCTTTGGAAGTGCATTCATGCTGTTCCCAGACGTGTTCCAGTTCCTTGCCGGTAATCAAGACCAGATCATAGTCGCCGATCACCTCGGCCGAGTCGCCTACGACACGACGGACACCGGAAGCATGTTCGGTAAAGTTCAGTTCGTATTCGGCGTGGCAATGGATGGGATAAGTAAATTCGGTCTTACGGCGGTCGGCAATGTAAAAGCAGTCCCGGTCGGACAACGGGGTAATCTCCCGCATAATGTAGTTTTGGTTTTCCATATTGATTGGCTAAAAAAGTATCAGATGACAAAGGTAGTAATTCTTTCCAAACAGCCAACAAACAGAAGACAATATTTGCCTACACCCGAAAGATACCTGCCTGTCAGGCAGAACTCCCTACCCTTTGATCTGAAACTCCCTTGCCTATGATACACAAGATGCCATCTTATGCTGCACAAGATGGCATCTTAAGCAGCACAAGATGGCATCTTGTGCATCGAACGGAATAGTGTTCCGTATGATAAGAGTAAATGTTCAGGCCGACAGCAAGTAATCATTCAGCCGGCGGCCTACTGCTATTCAGCAGCCAGCAAGCTATAAGTAGCTGCCGGAAGGCCTTCCGACTCCACCGTCAGCGTGGCTTCACCTGCCTCTCCGGTACTTTGCAGCAGAATTTGGGCAAGACCGTTGAAGGCTTTCACCCGATAGGTGCGGGCGTTGGCATCGGCGGGGCGTTCCGTATCGCGATAGGCAGGATCGCCGTTGCCTACACCGAGAATGCGGACGGGGCCGGTGACGGTCAGCGTCAATTCATTGCAAGCGGTGGGCACGAAACGTTTCTTCTTATCCTGAAGTTCGACGCGGACAACGGATACGTCGCGGTTATCGGCTTGGATAGTGGCGCGGTCGGCAGAAAGCAGAAGGCGTGCGGGAGTACCGGTCGTCTCCAGACTACGGGTGAGAAGCCGCTTGCCGTTCTTGTAACCGGTGGCCTTTACCATTCCGGGCTGATAAACCGCCTGCCAGGAGAGGTGACCGTTCTTCGGCATAGGCTTGCGGCCCAGGTTCTTGCCATTGACGGACAGTTCCACTTCATCGCAGTTGCTATATACCCAAAGGTCGATATTCTCGCCTTCGTGACCTGCCAGGTTCCAGTGGGGAAGGATGTGGAGCACAGGCTCGTCCGTCCACCAGGACTTCAGGTAGTAGGCTTCGTCCTTGAAGAAACCACAGTAATCGAGGATGCCGAACTGCGAACCGGTGGCGGGGAAGCCCAGCGGATTGGGTTCGCCGCGGTAGTCGAAGCCGGTCCAGTAGAAGAGCCCGGCGAGGTAAGGACGCTCGTCATAGAACTTCCAGCCGCGTTCGATGCTGTTCAGCAGACTGTCCGGACCGGTGGGGCGACGGTTGTGGGCTGCCATGTGTCCGGCGCTGCGATCGTCGAAGTAGATGCCGCGGGTGCCGCTGCCGGAAGTCTCTTCCGAACCAAGCGCGCGGCGCGCGGGATAATCCTTGCGATGTTGCTCCACGGGATTCTGGAGAATATAGTTATAGCCTGCCACATCGGCGGGAATCAATATATTGGGACCGCTGCTCGAAGCCACGGTCATCAGGCGCGTGGGGTCGAAGCGATGGCAATACTCGCGCATGCTGGCAGCGATGAGGGCACCGCTTTCTTTCCACTCGATGCCCCACTCTTCGTTGCCGGCACTCCAAAGGATGATGCTGGGATGATTGCGGTCGCGCTTTATCATGCGCTCCAGCAGGCGGATGTGCTCTTCGTTGATACCGGTCAGACGGTTCTCCTCGATGACGAGCATGCCGAGGCGGTCGCAGGCTTCAAGCATTTCGGGAGTCATCGGGTTGTGCGAAGAACGGTAGGCATTGCAGCCGAAGGCTTTCAGCTGTCGGATACGGTACTCCTGCAAGGCATCGGGGATGGCAGTGCCTACGCCGGCGTGGTCTTGATGCATGTTCACACCTTTCAGTTTCACGGACTTGCCGTTGAGGAAGAAGCCGTGGTCGGCATCGAAGCGGATGTGGCGCACCCCGAAAGGAGTGATGACAACGTCCACCTGCTTCCCGTTCTGCCAAACGCTCGTTTCCATCTTATAAAGATAGGGGTCTTCAAGCGACCAAAGACGGGGATTATGCAGTTGGAAACGCACCTTTCCGCAAAGCGACTCCTTAGGGAGCACTTCACCCAGCTCCGCTTTATCTTCCAGTTGCACTTGCCCGTCGGCATCCATCAACCGGCACCAGACTTCGCAGGGCGCTGCTTCGGTGCCCGAATTCTTCACTTGAACCTCAACTTGCAGAGATGCTCTGTCAAAGGGGGCTTCCAAACCGGTAGAAACAAACACTCCGAAAGGAGATACGTGCAGCGGCGCCGTCTTGTTCAGCCAAACATGGCGGTAGATGCCGCCACCTTCATAAAACCATCCCTCTTCAAGTGTAGCATCTGCACGGACGGTTATCAGATTCTCTCCACCATAGTTCAGATATTCGGTAATGTCATACAACTGTGTTGCATAGCCGCTCGGTTCATGCCCCAAATAAAAACCGTTCACCCAAACGCGGGCATCGCGGAAAATACCGTCGAACTGGAGATAAAGATGCTTGCCAAAATCTTCCTGAGGAACAGTAAAGGTCTTGCGGTACCATCCGACGCTGGTTTCGGGATATTTATAACCTACGGTTTTGTAGCCGTGGCTATGGCTGGCGCGCGGCTCGAAAGGAAGATCGACCACCCAGTCGTGGGGCAGATTGACCTGCTTCCAGCCGGATGCATCGAATTTCGGGGAGTAAGGCCCGGAGTTGTGGATGGAAGCGGCTTTCGTCAAGTAGTTGAAGTATTCCGTTCCGCAACCGAAATCCTTAGCGGGGTCAGAGGCATTACCGAAAGCGAACTGCCAGCCGTCATCCAGGAGAATGCGCTCACGCACGGATTGGGCGGAAAGGGAGAGGGTGATACTTATAAATAAAAGAAAGGGATAGAATATCTTCATATGGGTAATGTATTTATCATTTAACCGTAAACGTCTCCTTCAGCAAATCCTTATCATCCGAAGAAGCACCCACCATCACGATGAACTCGCCCGGTTCCACAATCTTCTTCATCTTGATATCATAGAAGGCAAGCTTGTCGGGAGTAATCTTGAAGTTCACCACCTTGCTCTCACCCGCCTTCAGCGCTACGCGGGCAAAGTCTTTCAACTCCTTCACCGGACGGGTAACGCAACTGAACTTATCGCGGATATAGAGCTGTACAATCTCCACGCCATCACGGTCGCCCGTATTGGTTACCTTCACGCTGACGTCCACACTGCCGTCTTTATTGATTTCCTTCTGTGCCAGCGTCAAGTCCTCGTACTTATAAGTAGTATAAGACAGACCGTAACCGAACGGATAAAGCGGCGTGCTCGGCTTGCCCGCTACATAGGGGTGGAAGTATTGCGAAGGCTTGTGGTTGTAAATCATCTGAAGCTGACCTACACTGTGAGGTATCGTAATGGCAAGTTTAGCCGACGGATTGACCTTGCCGTAGAGAATCTCAGCTACAGCCTGTCCACCCTGCATACCCGGCGCCCATGCTTCCACGATGGCGGGCAGATTCTCAGCAGCCCAGCGTACACTGAGCGGGCGTCCGTTCACCAGTACCAGGATAGTCGGTTTGCCGGAAGCGGCAACCTTCTGTATCAGTTCTTCCTGCAGGCCCACGAGGTCGAGGTCGGAACGGTCGGTATCTTCGCCGTCCGTACGGTCGTTCCAACGGAAGCGCATCATATACTCACCGGCTACTACGATGTTCAAATCGGCACTCTTGGCACGGGCAGCAGCTTCAGCCACCTTCTTGGGGTCCATGTTGCGCGGGTCCCAGCCCTGGTCTACGAAGTCGAACTGTGTGTCGGGAGCAATCATCTTCAGACCTTCGAGGATGGTAGTCACGTTCTCGTCTTTCTCGGGAGCGCTCCAGTCACCCAGGATGTTCTGGTCGTCGGCGTTGATACCGGTCACCATTACCTTCTTATATTTGGAAGCATCCAACGGCAGCACGCCTTCGTTCTTCAGAAGGACGATACCATTGCGGGCAGCTTCGAGGGCGGTGGCGCGATGTTCGTTGCAAAGACGTATTTTCATGGTTTGCACCTCGTCGGCGTATGGATTCTCGAACAGCCCCAAACGGAACTTGATATCGAGGATGCGGCGCACGGACTGGTCGATGCGGCTCTCGGGGATGCGGCCTTCTTTTACCAGTTCCACTACCATCTCATTCCAGTGAATGCCGTGCATGTGCATATCCATGCCTGCCATGATGGATTGGTAGAAGGCTTCTTTCAGGTTCTCCGCCGTAGCGTGCAGGTCGTTGATGTGCTCGATGTCCATCCAGTCGCTGACTACGAAGCCGGGGAAGTTCCATTCACCGCGGAGAATGTCCGTCATCAGCCATTCGTTGCTGTGGCAGGGCACGCCGTTCAGCTCGTTGTGGGCGGTCATCAGGGACATGGCGCCTGCCTTCACCCCTGCCTCGAACGGCGGGAAGAAGACTTCGCGCAGCGTGCGCTCGGAGAGGTCGGCGGGAGAGCCGTTAGTACCGTTGATAGGCTCGCTGCCACCTACGAAGTGCTTGATACACGCCAACACGTCCTCGCTGCCATTCAGATTTCCCTGATATCCCTTGACGGACTGCACGCCCATCAGCGTCACCAGGTAGGGATCTTCGCCGAATGTCTCGCCTACACGTCCCCAACGGGCATCGCGGGCTACTTCCACATTAGGGTTGAACGTCCAGTGCATGTTCATGGCGCGCATCTCCTTCGCCGTTTCGCGGGCTATCTTGTACGCCATCAGCGTGTCGAAGGAACAAGCCAGGTTGATGTTCGTGGGATATACCGTATTATCCGGTGCATTGGCATTGCCGTGAATGGCGTCGATGCCGAAGATAATAGGTATCTGCAAGCGGCTCTTCATGGCGAGCGATTGCAGATAGTTAGCCTCTTCGATGGTGAGTACGTGCAGGAACGAACCGATCAGTCCCTGTTCCGTCCATCCGGCTACGTCTTTCTCCGTCACACCGGGATAGAAGGCGTTCGCCGTATTATTCTTCAAGTCGTCCTCGGTCATCACAGCGCTGTTCGCCTTGATATGTTCCAAGCCGACAAACTGATTCATCTGACCTACCTTCTCTTCCAAGGTCATCCGACCGAGAAGATCTTCCACTCTATCCCGGACCGGAGCCGTAGGATCTTTGTACACTTCCTTCTGGCTTCCGCCACAAGATGCCAAGCAAGCTGCCATTGCCATAACGATTAGTTTGTTTTTCATTCTATTTATTGTTTTATTATTTACCTTTCTTGTTTACACTCAACCGATACAGCACTACATCGTGCCCGGGGATAGTAACTGCTTTCATCTTCTTCGTATTACCTTCCGCCTGCTTGGTCCAGAGGTTACGGACGTTGTAAACCTTGGAGTCGAAGTCGGTGAAACGCTTTGCTACGTCATCGTAGAGATTGAACTTCTGCCAGTCGATGGTATATTCCTTCGGCTCTGTGGTGCGGTTGAGAATGCAAAATGCCCATTCATCACCGGCAAGAGGCTTGAACCAGAACTCCAAGCCGTCTTCCACGGCAAACCGCAACCCTTGTACACCCAGGCTGTCCTGATCGATGGCAATCACTTCCTTATTTAATAGTATGTACTTCGTTTCCTGAGACATATTGCGGATGTCATTACCCAGAATCAGCGGAGCAGCCAGCATACACCACATAGTGAAATGGGCACGGTCTTCGTTCACCGTCTGTCCGTTGCCTACTTCCAGCATATCGGGGTCGTTCCAATGTCCGGGACCGGCATATTTGCGCAGTCCGTTCTGCATATCGAGTATCTGCAACACGCCGTACGAAGCATAACCCGGATGCTGGTCCACGCAATCGAAGCAATTGAAGATGTCGCCCGTAGTGCGCCACATGTGTCCGGTTTCGGCAGCCCATTCCCAGGGCTTGCTGCTTCCCCACTCGCACATACTGAAAAGGATGGGACGGCCGGCTGCCCGCAAAGCGTCACGCATCAGGTTGTAGGCGCCTACCGGATTGATGTCGTACGTCTCGCACCAGTCGTATTTCAGATAGTCGATACCCCACTTGGCATATTGCAAGGCATCCTGATATTCGTGTCCGAAACTACCCGGACGTCCGCCGCAAGTCTTGCGGCCGGCATCGGAATAGATTCCTATTTTCAGTCCTTTGGAATGAACGTAATCCGCCAGCGCCTTGATGCCGGAAGGGAACTTCACCGGATCTGCCTGGATAAAGCCGAGACTGTCCCGCTCTCCATGCCAGCAGTCGTCCAGGTTCAGATAAACGTATCCGGCATCGCGCAAGCCGGTCTCCACCATGGCATCTGCCACGCCTTTAATGATATTTTCGTCGATGTTGCAGGCGAACTTGTTCCAACTGTTCCAACCCATAGGCGGTGTTTGTGCCAGACCTTCGAACTTCTGTGCAAATGATGCGGTAATAGAAAAGACAGTGAGTACTGCTGCTAAAAGATAATGTTTCATAGTATTCAATTTTGTTGATAGAAATAAGGAACTTTTCTCTTCTGCAAAGATAGCAGGTTCCGACATTCGTGGATGGCATAATATTATCCAATGATAGTATTATTTTGTTGCCATCTACCGTATAAGTTGTTGCTTATCAGTTTTAGATAAATAAAACGATGCCTATTCGCGGGAATTTTCCTATTTTTGTATGCTGCCCTTCAGTAGAGAAGAGAGCAGGCAATTTCCTCATTTTATCACCTTAAACAGATAAGATATGATTAATCCCATTTATTCTCCGGCATCCGACCGGTACGCCGGCGGCATGAAGTTCCGCCGTTGCGGCAAAAGCGGCATCTTATTGCCCGAAATTTCCCTCGGCTTGTGGCATAACTTCGGCGATGTGAATACATTCGCCAACTCGCAGGCAATGGCACACTATGCCTTCGACCGGGGCATCACGCACTTCGATCTTGCCAATAACTACGGCCCTTCCTACGGCTCGGCGGAAGAAACTTTCGGCCAGATCATGAAAAAGTCATTCATGCCCTATCGGGATGAACTGTTCATCTCCACCAAGGCAGGACACGATATGTGGCCCGGTCCTTACGGCGAATGGGGCTCACGGAAATACCTGATGAGCAGCCTCGACCAAAGCCTGAAGCGCATGAACCTGGATTATGTGGACATCTTCTACAGCCACCGTTTCGACCCGGATACTCCGCTCGAAGAGACACTGCAAACGCTGGTTGACATCGTACGCCAGGGAAAAGCGCTCTACGCCGGTATCTCCAAGTATCCCGAAGATGCAGCAGCATTTGCCTACAAGTACCTCGAAGAACGGGATGTGCACTGCCTGCTCTATCAAGGCCGTTACAACATCTTCAACCGCGAGCCCGAAGAAGAAGGCATCCTGCAGCAGGCCAAAGAGAACGGAACCGGTTTCATCGCCTTCTCCCCGCTGGCACAAGGATTGCTGACCAACCGCTATCTGAACGGCATTCCACAAGACTCGCGCATGGCGAAAGGCAACTTCCTGAAAAAAGAAGCGCTGACGGACGAAGTGCTGAAACAAATCAAAGCCTTGAACGAAGTAGCTGCCCGCCGCGGACAGACGCTCGCCGAAATGTCGCTGGCATGGTTGCTGAAGGACGACCTGGTGACAAGTGTCATCATCGGCGCAAGTTCCGTAGCACAGTTGGCGGATAACCTGAAAGCGATAGAGAATACGAAGTTCTCTGCCGAAGAATTGGAAGAGATAGAGAAGATAATGAGATGAGCCGATACCGGATTATGACTGAGATATATTCCCACTACGATTGAGGTATATTCCCATTACGACTGAAGTACTTTCCCATTACGACTGAAGTACCTTCCCTATACGACTGAAACACCTTCCCACTACCAGCAAAGTATAATGGGCGTAAATGTCCCACTACAAACAAAGCAAGTGGGACATCAACCGTTCAATCAATCAACAACTTACAAGAGCATTTTCAAAGAGGCTGTCCCGAAGGCAGTCTCTTTTTTAGTTATCCCCCTCAAAAACAATTTCATCCCTTCGTGAACCTTTTATTTTTTATCTTGTTTCTCTCACAAAAGCCTAAGGTACCATAGGGCAGGAATTTTATTTAAACCTAAACAATTATAGAAGTATGAAGAAATTTATTCCCCTATTATTAGCGGTCTTTGCCCTCGCAGCTTGCGAGAAGGACCCCGACATGGGTAAGCTGGACAGTAACTATCTGGTTTATACCAATTATGACAAGAAGGCGGACTTCAAGTCTTTCGAGACCTACTACCTGCCGGATAGTATCCTCGTCATCGGCGATTCAAAGGATGCCGAATACTGGAAAGACGAAAGTGCCCAGGAAATCCTCAGCGCATACGTTGCCGACATGAACAGCCGCGGCTACACCCGTGTAGACGACCGCGAAGAAGCCGACCTCGGTCTGCAAGTAAGCTACGTGAGAAGTACTTATTACTTCACCGACTATGGACGCCCCGAATGGTGGTGGAACTACCCCGGCTACTGGGATGCACCTTACTGGGGCAACTGGGGCGGATGGTACTACCCGTACGCTGTGAACTACTCTTATAGCACCGGTTCCTTCATTACCGAATTGCTGAACCTGGATGCACCGCAAGGTCAAAACGAAAAGCTCCCTGTTCTGTGGACCAGCTACATGAGCGGATTGCTGAGCGGCTCTACCTCTGTCAATACGAAACTTGCCGTACAAGGCGTGAACCAGGCTTTTGCCCAATCCACATACCTGACGAATAAGTAGTAAGTAGATAGTAGTAAGTAGCAGACTGCTTCTCATCCGGACGGAGAAGCTGTCATCGAACCAATAAATAAGAATAAAGTATGAAAACAATAAAATATCTTTCCCTGAGAGTATTCGCGGTTGCCGCCCTTGCTCTCGTCTTCGCTATGCCGGCGAAGGCACAGATGACCGATAACGGTTATGCCAATATCGACTGGCAATACAACTTCCCTCTGAGCAACCACTTCACCGACAAGTCGAGCGGTTGGGGTATGAACTTTGAAGGTGGTTACTTCCTGACAGATAACTTTGCTCTCGGAGCCTTCCTGGCTTACCACAGCAATCACGAATATGTAGGTCGCCAAACCCTTCCCGTAGGTGAAGGCGGTAGTTTGAACACCGACCAGCAACACACTACATTCCAGTTGCCCTTCGGTCTTGCTTCACGCTATGTATGGAACCGCGGCGGTTCGTTCCAGCCGTATGCCGGCGTAAAACTCGGTACGCAGTATGCACAGTTGAAGTCCGACTTCAACGTATTCCAAGCTACCAAGAATACATGGGGATTCTATGTATCTCCCGAAATTGGTTTCAGCATCTACCCTTGGGCTTATGGACCGGGCTTGCACTTTGCTGCCTATTACAGCTATGCCACCAACAAGGGCGACCTCTTTACCTACAGTGTAGATGGCATGAGTAACTTCGGTCTGCGCGTGGGTATCGCATTCTAACAGAACACACACTTAAAGCTTAACTGATAGAATTTAATTGTTTCAATTGGAAAGAAGGAGCATTCGCTGCGTGAGCAGAGAAGGCTCCTTTTTAGTGATTAATCACTATTTCTTCACCGCCTTGTACATCGCTTCCTGTATCCGCGTGCGAATATCCAGTTGCATCAGTTTATTATTCCACGCATTGGGATAGGTGCGGTTGCTCAAGAATATATAGACCAGACCATTATCCGGGTCTACCCAGGCACAAGTACCGGTAAAGCCGGTGTGACCATATACAGATGCAGGAGCAGATTCCGAACACGGACCGCCTTGCCCGCTGCGCGCCGGCTTGTCAAAGCCCAGACCGCGACGGCTTATCTTGGAGACGGTAGTCGTGAATATCCGGCAAGTCTCCTTGCTCAAGTAACGCTTGCCATCCAGTTCGCCACCATTCAGCAACATCTGATACACCTTTGCCACTTCTTCTGCCGAAGAGAACAAGCCTGCATTGCCGGATATTCCTCCCAGGAAAGCCGCCGACTCATCGTGCACAAATCCCTGCAACGTAGTCTTCCGCAAGAAGGGGTCGACGGATGAAGGCACGATTTCGCCTTTCTTCAAGAAGCGCAGAGGCAGATAGCCGGTACGTTTCAGCCCCATCGGAGTATAGAACTCTTGAGCCAGGAACTTATCCATCGACATGCCGGTACGCGCTTCCACCACCTGTTGCAGCAGGATGAAGCCTACGCAACTGTAGCGATACCGCTTATCCCTGAGCGGTGCATCAGCTATCTTCTGAAGATATTCTTTCTTGAACGAGCGGTTCAGCCACAAATTGTCCGACACCTGCATGGTGTACTCTGCCGAGCCGGTCTTGGACGTCAATCCTTCGCGGAAGCGGAAATTAGGATTCGCCCACGTCTGCCGGGCGATGCGCACCGTGTGCTGGGCATCCGCCCTTGCCTTGAACAGAGTGCCGGGATAACTTTCCTTGTCTATCGCCTCTTGATAGAAAAGTATCGTAGAGGGCAGACCGGACTCGTGCATCAGCAGTTCGCGCACAGTCAGGTTCTTCTTGTCCGTATCTTGCAGGAAAGGCAGATAGGTAGATACGCGGTCGGTCAGATTGAGGCGCCCGCTATCGTACAGCTTCATCACAGCCAGCAGGGTGGCGGTGGTCTTAGTCAGCGAAGCGATGTCGTAGACATCGGTCTTTGTTACGGGGGGAGCTTTCTTGTCACCGGTCTTGTTCCAGGTATGCGTACCGAAGGCTTTGTTATACATTTCCCTGCCGTCCTTCAACACCACTACCTGGCAACCGGGATAAGCGCCTTCGCGGATGCCTTCTTCGGCTATCTTGTCGATTTCTGCCAAAAGGCGGGCATTCAGTCCATGTTCGTCGGGAACGAAGTGCGGCACGCTCTGCCTGTTCAAAGTTACGCCGGTACCTGCGGCATACAGGCGGCCGATGCTTGCCGACAAACGGCCATCCGCGCCGGCGCTGCCATACAGAATCCGCGCCGTCTGCTGCTGCACATCGTCGTCGGAAGAGTGTGCCAGCACTACCGCTCCCGCCGACGAGATACCGCTATTTATCTGCAACGCCTGCTTGCCGGGGATAAAGCAAAGGTAAACCACCGGCACGCCGGGAGCAAACTTCGCAAAGAAGGACTGGTAGGGCGCCAGCCGATGCTCAGTAACACAGACCACGATGCGTTTGTACTTTGCCAGCGACTCCTTCAAGCGGTTGGCTTCCGCTTCCGGCAGATTCTGCCCTAAACGGAATTCCACAGGACGGGTATATTGGGACAGTTCTTTGATAAAAGGCTGAATGCCTTGGGCATCTCCCACATTGAGCACGGCTACTTCCTTAATGGAAGGATCCATCGGAAGCACTTTAGACTTATTATCGAGCACAGTGATAGCCGCCAGGTTCAACCGACGTATCAGTTCGCGGGTTTCCGGCGTATTGATGCGGGTTCCCAAACCGGAAAGACGCACATGAGGTTTCTGCTTCAAGCCGAGGGCATACTTATAAGTAAGGACTTTACGGCACTTCTGCTCTATCTCGCTCTCGCTCAGTTCACCGCTCTTCACGGCGTCAAGTATGGCGTCCACTTCTTCTTTGATACGACGGGGCACAAGCAACAGGTCATTACCCGCCTTCAGTGCTTGCAGACAGATACTTGCATTATTCGACACACCTTTCATGGCAAGGGCATCGGTAAAGACAAGTCCCCGGAAGTGCAACTCGTCCTTCAATAAACCGGAGATTACGCTACGGGAAAGAGAGGAAGGCACGCCTTTCTGCTTTTCGAAGGCAGGAACTTCCAGATGCCCCACCATGATGCCGCCCAGTCCGGCTTGAATGACCTTCTTGAAGGGATATAGCTCGATACTGTCCAGCCGCGCACGGGTGAAGGGCAAGGTTGGTAATGCCTTATGCGAGTCTACGTCCGTATCGCCATGTCCGGGGAAGTGCTTGCTGACGGAGAGTACGCCGCCATCTTCCAATCCGCGGGAGTAGGCGATGACTTTGTCCGCCACATTGTAGGGACTCTCGCCGAAGGAACGGGTATTAATAACAGGGTTCTTGGGGTTGATATTCACATCCGCTACGGGGGCAAAGTTCACCTGTACCCCCATCTCGCGGCATTGACGCGCCATTTCGCGGCCGTATTCATAAATCAGGTTATTATCCTGTATGCAGCCCAGCACCATATTCTTGGGAAAAACCGGAGTACCGCGCAGACGCATGGACAATCCCCACTCACCGTCGAAGGTAATCATCAAGGGCACTTCTGCCATGTCCTGCGCTTCGTTGGTCAGTGGCACCTGGTTCTGCATCAGCCCGCCGGAGAAGAGCAGTCCGCCCACTTTATAGTCTTTCACGACTTTGCGCAGCAGTTCCCGGTTGGCTTTATCCTGTTGCGGGGCGATGGTATAGATGAAAAGTTGTCCGATGCGTTCCTTCAAGGTCAGCCGGCGCATGACGGAGTCCACCCATTGCCGACAGTGTGCATCGCTCTGCAGGGAGCGCACTAACGAGGGAGTGGGAGACGGAACGGTTTGCGCTTTTACGACGAAGCACCCGAAACAAACAAAAACAATCAATAGATATGAGAACAATCTTTTCATCTTATTACTAATTATGTAAATGGGAATTTAGCGCGCTGTGCGCGCTAAGCTACGAGTGACAAGCTACGAGCTACAAGTTGCTGCGCTATTACGCCGCAAGGTACTTGTCACTGGTAGCTTGTAGCTCGTCAACCTAATTTAGCGGCGAAGCCGCTAAATTATCATTTATCAGAAACAACTCTTATAAATCAACTCCTGTATATCCGTCGGGATATTCATATCCCCCAGCTTCGTATTCCACACATTGGGGCAGAGACGGTTACTGAGGAAAACATAAACGAAACCATTATCGGGATCTGCCCAAGCACAAGTACCCGTAAACCCGGTATGGCCATAGACAGAGACTGGAGCAGAGGCAGCACACGGGTTACTCTTTGACCCTGCCACATCCGGCTTGTCGAATCCCAGCCCGCGACGGCTGATGGCCGACTTCTCCGTAGTAAACAGGCGGCAGGTAGCTTCGCTCAGGAAGCGCTTGCCATTGAACTCGCCACCATTGAGCAACATCTGATACACCTTCGCCACTTCTTCCGCCGTCGAGAACAGCCCGGCATTGCCGGACACACCGCCCAGGCACGCAGCCGTTTCATCGTGCACATATCCGCACAGGTCCTGCCGGCGCAGGAAATCATTGGATGCAGTCGGCATAATCTCCGCTTTGGTAAACTTCGTCAGCGGCAGGAACATGGTGCGTTGCAGCCCCATCGGAGCATAAAACTCTTTGGCGAGATACAGATCCATCGGCAACTTCACAAGCTCTTCCACCATCTGCTGCAGCAGCACAAAACCGAGGTCGCTGTAAACATATCGCTTGCGGTCCAGTTCGCAACGGGCGATGCTTTGAAGGATGGAGCTCTTGATACTCTTGTTCAGCCACATACCGTCCGCCATGTGCAGCGTGTAGGTGGATGTATTCTTATCGGACACCAACCCCTTCTTGAACTTGAAGTCGGTGCAGTAATAGCTATGCTCGCTCACCCGCGTACGGTGCCATTCGTCCTGCCAACTCTGGGAATACGGGCCATGCACGGAGTTCGGGTCGATGATATCCACATAGAAACGGATATAAGGCGGAAGCCCCGATTCGTGGAACAGCAACTCGCGAATCGTAAGGTTCTTCTTGTTGCCGCTGCGCAGGGAAGGCAGATACTTGGAAATCTTATCATCCAGCTTTATCTTGCCTTCGTCGTACAGCTTCATCACGGCAAGCAGCGTGGCAGTAGTCTTGGTCAGCGAAGCCAGGTCGAACATATCGGTGGGGCGTACTGCGGTGGTGTCCTTGTCCGAATGCACACCGAAGCCCTTGTCATATACCGGCTGCCCGTCCTTCAGCACCAGGATGCGGCATCCCGGATAGGCGCCTGCTGCCAGTCCTTTCTGCGCTATGCCGTCTATGCGTTGCAATACGTATGATTTCAATCCGTAATCTTCCGGGATAAGTCTCCCCGGCGTCATGCCCGGCTCTATGTTGCAACCCGTCCCGGCAGGGAACAGGCGTCCGATGCTCATCGACATCTTCCCGTTGGCAGAGGCTTTGGCAAAAAGCACATCCGCCACGTGTTGCTGCAAATCCGCCTCATCCGAATGGGCGAGCACCACAGCACTCGATTTGGCTATCGCCGGAGTAAGCGACATCAACGGGCGATAGGAAGTAAAGAAGGCGTAAACCACCGGCGCCGGCAGATTCAGTCCTTCCAGGAAAGCCACGTCCGCGTCGCCCACGTAAGTAGCCCCGGTGATGCTGATAACCACCCGGCGATACGTGCCCAACTGCTGAAGCACTTCCTGCTTGGCAGCCTCATCGGCACCCCACGGCAGATAGAAATGGCTGATGCCGGCGTTCTTCTCCATGGCTTGCACAAAAGGCGCATCCGCCTCTTTATCTCCCATGCTGAGTATGGCGATATTGCCCTCGGGCGATGCCAGCGGCAGGATATTGAAGTAGTTGCTCAATACCGTCACTGCCGAACGGCGCAGTTTGGCAGCCAGTGCCTGCGCCTCTCCCGTATTGATGCGGTAGCTCATTCCGCTGACCTGGAGTTTAGGCTGGGCGCGTCTCAGTCCCAACATATATTTATACATCAACACCTTACGGCATTTGGCATCCAGTTCGTTCCGGCTCAGTTGTCCCGACGCCACAGCGTCCGCCAACTCCTGCACCGCATTCCGGGTATTGAATTGCACCAACGCCATGTCGTTTCCGGCAAGCAGGGCCTTCGTCGTCACCTGCGGCACTTCCGACACTCCTTTCATATCCAGCGCATCGGTAAACACCAGACCTTTGAAGCCCAGTTCTTCTTTCAGCAGCCCCGTCACCACGTTGTGCGACAAGGAAGAAGGCGTAGCATCGTCGGGGTCGAACGCCTGCACTTGCAGATGTCCCACCATGACGCCGCCCAGTCCGGCACGCACCATTTCTTTGAAGGGATACAGTTCCACGCTGTCCAGCCGGGCACGGTCGTAGTGCAGCACCGGCAGTCCCTTATGCGAATCTACATCCGTATCTCCGTGTCCGGGGAAGTGCTTGCACACGGAGAGTATGCCACCGCTTTCCAGCCCGCGGCTATACGCCACGACCTTCGCCGCCACCTTCTGCGGATTCTCGCCGAAGGAACGCACGTGTATCACAGGATTCAGCGGATTGGTATTGACATCCGCATCGGGCGCAAAGTTGACGTGCACACCCAGTTCGCGGAACTGGCGCGCCACTTCGCGGCCATATTCCTCAATCAGGCTATTGTCCTCGATGCAGCCCAGGGCGGCATTGCGGGGATAGTTCGGGGTGCCCTTCAAGCGCATGGACAAGCCCCATTCGCCGTCAAAAGTAACCATAACGGGGATTTTGGACGACTTCTGGGCAAGGTTTGTCAGTATCGCCTGCTCTTCCGCAGTCCCTTCGGAAAACAGCAAGCCGCCTACCTTATATTTCTTTACCAACTCGCGTATCTGCTTCTTGGTAGCCTTGTCCGCCCTGGCGGGGACGGTAGCCACGATAAGCTGGCCTATCTTTTCGTCCAGGCTCATGCCCGAGAATACGGAATCTACCCATTGCCGGCAACGGGTATCGTCTGCCGCAGGCAAAAACGGGGCTACCCCCGTCTGGGCACGAAGCGAAGAAACT
This sequence comes from uncultured Bacteroides sp., assembly GCA_905203765.1. Classification (GTDB taxonomy): domain Bacteria; phylum Bacteroidota; class Bacteroidia; order Bacteroidales; family Bacteroidaceae; genus Bacteroides. The sequence continues at coordinate 15,193 of CAJKXC010000002.1, read as the reverse complement.
CCTAAAATGAATGCTGCGAGACACCAAAGGAGTGTGTACTTTTTCATAATGCAGTGTTGTTTAGATGATGATTACGTGTTATTTTTCGGTGAGTGTAAGTACCATTTCACCCACATAGATGCCGCTCTTGCCGGTATGCAGCACGGGCACCTCTTTGCCGTCGGCATTCAAGCCTGTCATCGGCTTCTCCATAAAGGTGTGTGAGTGTCCGCCCAGGATGACGTCGATATTACGGGTTTTGCGCACCAGCAGTTCGTCACAAGCACCATCCGGTTTGGAACTGCTGAGTCCCAGGTGTGACAGGCAGATGACGACATCGCAACCTTCTTTCTCTTTCAGCAGGTCCGCCATCTCCTGCGCTACGGCTATCGGGTCGTTATAAACCACGCCTTCGCATTTGCTCGCCTGCACCAGTCCTTCCATTTGGGGAGCAAGTCCGAAGATGCCGATTTTCACTCCTTCGCGTTTCAGCACGATGTAGGGTTTCACCAAGCCCTCGAGCACTGTGCCCGTGACGTCGTAATTGGAGCAGACCACAGGGAACGTAGCCATGCGGAACAGGCGTGCCATATTGTCGAGCCCGAAGTCGAACTCATGGTTGCCTATTGTCATGGCATCATACCCCATCAGGTTCATCATCTTCACTTCCAGTTCGCCCTGGAAGAAGTTATAATAAGGTGTACCTTGCGAGATGTCTCCACAATCCAGCAGCAGCACCTCAGGGTGTTTGGCACGGTATTGCTTCACGAAGGTGGCGCGGCGCACGACGCCGCCCATGCCAGCATAAGTATCGGCAGCATCGGGGTTGATAGGCTCTATACGACTATGCATATCACTGGTATGCAGAATGAATAATTCCTGTGCCGATGCGGAAAGAACAAAAAGCAGTAGAACTGCCAAAGAATATATACGTTTCATCGAACTTCTCATTTTTAATTCTTAATTCTTAATTATCACCCGGCCTTCCATGCGTGAGGTAATCTTCTTGCCGGCAGCGGTCTGTTGCTTCACATAGTCCATAAATAAGCCGCGCAGGGTGGCTCCTTCGGGACATTCTCTCTTATCTGCCTGCAAAAAAGCGGTCATCCCGTCATTGCCATCCGCCAGGTAGTCGATGGTAGCAACGGTGTACACCTGCTCATCTGCCACGGGCTTGCCGCCGATGGTGGCTTGCAGTAATTTACCGTCTTTGGATATTTCGAGTTGTATGCCGCTCACTCCTTCGCCACCTCTCACTGCAATGTTCTCGAACAGTTGCTTCATGGCGGAACCTTTCATCGTGAGTATGCAAAGTGAGTTCTCAAAAGGCAGTATCTCATAAATATTTTCCGTGGTGATAGGACCTTCCGTCAATACATTGCGGATGCCGCCCACATTGACCAGCCCCATATCGGCAGGCTTTCCCTGCACCCCGACGGCAGCTTCGCGCAACACGTCAGCTACCAGATTCGACAAAAGGCTTTCGGGCCTGTAACGGTCCATCGACATCTCGGCAGTACCTACCACGCTATACATCACACTGTCTATTTTAGCCTTGTAAGGAGCCAGCAGGGCTACCGCTTCCGCATCCGGCGCCGCATCCCAGGTAGAGTCCATCGGAATCCGGTCTCCTTCGGCTTTGACTACTTCGTAGGACGTATGGCAGGACGTCAGCAGAAGTGCCGCCGACAAGAATGCCCCGGAAAGAAGATTGATAGTTTGTCTATTCATGTTTATTCAGTTTTTAAATTGCTACAAATATACTTTTCTTTTGCGATTGCGCCATAGAAAAGCGATAGAAAATCTGTTCACCACAGAGGACACAGAGTCTCACAGAGTTTATATAGAAACGCAGTGTCCTCTGTGGTAAATAAAAAAAGATTCAAAGCGCTTGTGTATCTGACAAATAATTCGTTCCTTTGCACCGCTTTCGCGCAATCGCTGTCAGGACAATAGAGAGAAGCCTGGTATGTTGCGTTGTAACGATCAAACAATTTAATAAAAAGAACAATGGATTTAATTAAAATTGCAGAAGAAGCATTTGCTACCGGAAAGCAGCACCCTAACTTCAAGGCAGGTGACACAGTGACAGTAGCATATCGTATTGTCGAAGGTAACAAAGAGCGTGTACAGTTGTACCGTGGTGTTGTTATCAAGATTGCCGGACACGGAGAGAAGAAGCGTTTTACAGTACGTAAGATGTCAGGAACCGTAGGCGTAGAACGTATTTTCCCCATCGAGTCACCGGCTATCGACAGCATCGAGGTGAACAAGGTAGGTAAGGTTCGTCGCGCTAAGTTGTACTACCTGCGTGCTCTTACCGGTAAGAAAGCAAGAATTAAAGAAAAAAGAGTTAACGGTTAATACCACACTCCTATTTCGAAATAAAAAAGGGAAGCTGACAGTGTCAGTTTCCCTTTTTTATTATCCGGAAAGCCTGTGCCCGGCACCTGGAATGCAGTGCATTGACACGTCTCTGTCCAGTGCTCTGTCTGCACAACAACAGTGTTTTATGCGATAAAGCCCATAGTATGATAAAGGGCTAACAGTTGCGAAGCGATTTGTCAACGACCGTAAACAAATCGGCTAACGACCATGAACAAATTGCTTCATAGCCGTTAGCCGTTGATAAGTCAATGTACCGGGCACAACAAAAGCCTGTACTAAACACAATGAATGCCTGTGTAGAACACAACGAATGCCTGTGCAGAGCGCAATGAATGCCCGTACAAGGAAAGTGTTATCTCTTGAAAGCCCTGAAAGAATGAGGTTTGATAGTCATTCCGAAGGCATTCTTTTCCTTTGCATCTCTCAGCCAGATACGTGCATCGGGCGTTTTCTCTCCCTTGATGATTTCGTTGGTAATGAGGTCGGTGATAGTGCCGGTGGTAGCATCCATAACGACTTTCACATTGACCGGTTCGTCCGAGAAGGACTCTACGATAAATGTATTGTTGTCGTATACGAAGAGGCTGACATTGGCAGGGCCTTCCAAACGTACAGGAACATCAGGACTGGCTACGGCACGTACTCTATTCAGCACGCCGGCGGGCAGGCGGTACAGTCCGGCAAATGAATCGGGGATGGTCAGCACCCATACGGAACCGTCTTCGTAACGGGCCTGCATCAGCATCGTCCAGCCGGTAACACCGTCGTCGATAGCCGGGATGTCTTCCCAAGCGTCATTGGTATTATAGTATACCTGGGGAATGAGGATGTTTTTCTCTGACTTGCCAAAGTGACCGAAGTCATTCACAAAGCCCTTGTTGTCATTGATTCGCAGTTCGACGATGTCGCCCAGTTCCTTCTGGATTACTTTCAGCAATCCGGTAGTGATGATGACGCTGTTCTTCTCTTTCAGATGTCTCTTGATTTTGGATACCAGGTCCTTATCGAACGCAGCCTGTTCCGTCAGCAATACCATCTTCGCGCCGAATGGGAATTCGGGAACCATCTCGATAGGCAAGCCAACCATACCGAGGTAAGTCTGCAAGAAGTCTTCGCCTTCGGAACCGATGGGCTTATAGCTCTTTATTCCTACCGGGTTGCCCAACTTGCTGCATACCTTGTTCGCTATATTATAAGAAACACCCGCCAAGGTGGCAAAAGTGGGAGAATCGCCCAGGTCTGCCCAATTGAGGCTGGTGCCGGTACCTTGCCAAGCGCCTTTGAACTGCGTTCCCAACGGACGTTGCAGACTACCGAACTCAAAGATAGCGCATTCAGGAGCCTTAGCAAACAGGGTCAACCAGATTTGTTCGGCATAACGGTCGGCATAACGCATACCACCGGCATCAATCCATCCGCCGCCGTTTCTGCCGGGAGCGATGTTCTCGAAGTAACGGAAGATGCTGTAGCCCAAGTAGGCTTGCAGGTGCTGGTCGGCATCCGGGTTACGGGTTTCGGTACCGGTCCATATTCCGTCGAAGCGTTTAGCCTCTGCACCCAGGTCAAAGCCGGAAGCCTGGAAGTGTTCGTACCAGTTGGGATACTTGATGATGAACTTACATTTGGGGTTGATGGCCTTTGCAGGACCAATCAGCAGATTGGCAGCCGCATCATTCATCAGTTTGACACGGAAGTCCGTCCATGACTGGCTTCCCTTTGCCGCAGTACATTCCGGGCACTTGCAGGTATTGAAGAAGAAGTCGTCCAGGATGATCTCATCAAAATGCTTGGCGGTATACTCTGCTATCTTCTTAACCTCTGCCCGGCTCTCGGGATTGGTATAACAGAACGTCTTGAACTTGCCGTCGCCGGCTACCGTATAAGTAATACCACCGGCCATCTCTACATTCTTACTCTTAAAGAATTTCTTGGCAGCTATCAACGCAGCTTCCGGGGTATATCTGCCATCCCGGTGCGTCTCGATGTAAACCTTATCAGGTTTAAACGTTTTGGTCATTTCTGCCCATACACCTTCCAGCCACTTAGTGTCTGTCATTTTACTAACATCACCCGAAGTGATGTAAATCGAGGCTTTAAAGCCATTGTAATTCTGTGCACCCACGGACATGGAGAAGCACAATAAGATAGCAATTACTGCTGCATAACTGAAGTTTTTCATAAATTGGTGTTTTTCAATTTGATGTTATACAGACAAATATAAGAAAGGTTGTTGGAATAAAGAAAGGGAAATATACCATAGGATACAAACCAGCCCGCAAATGAAACGATTAGGAACAGGACACTGCCGCGGACATAAAGAAAAAGGGTGGAAACAGCATTCAAACTGTTTCCACCCCTTACCTTATTATATTGCAAGTAGCGCTTGCTTACTTGATATCTTTCAGTTCCCAGCCCAATGCACTGGCACCCAATACGGCAGCATCGGAGTCTTTCAACTCGGAAGCCAGCAACTTGGTCTTGCCTTTGTAGATGGGCAGTATATTGTCATCGATAGCTTTCTGGATCGGCTTGAAGATGTAATCACCTGATTTAGCCAGGCCACCGAACAGTACGATTGCTTCGGGACTGGAGAAAGCGATGAAGTCGCACAATGCCTCGCCCAGGATAGTTCCTGTATATTCAAATATATCCTGTGCCAGTTTGTCGCCTTTTACAGCTGCATCGTATACATCCTTGGAAGTGATTTCTTCGGCAGGAATAGCACGCAGCAAACTGGGTTCAGTACTTGCAGTCAGGAACTCGCGTGCAGAACGTGCCACACCCGTAGCCGAGCAGTAAGTCTCCAAACAGCCGTGACGTCCGCATCCGCAGAGGCGACCGTTCTCGCGGCGTATGATGGTGTGTCCCAACTCTCCGGCAAAACCGTCGTGGCCATAAACCATTTGTCCGTTGATAACGATACCGCTACCTACACCTGTACCCAAAGTAATCATGATGAAGTCTTTCATACCGCGCGCTGCGCCGTAAGTCATCTCACCGATACCGGCGGCATTGGCGTCGTTGGTCAATGCGGTAGGAATGCCCAGGCGTTCTTCAAACATGGCTGCCAATGGAATTACTCCCTTCCAGGGAAGGTTCGGAGCGAACTCGATAGTACCGCTATAATAGTTTCCGTTAGGAGCACCGATACCGATACCTTTGATTTTGTCTACTCCACCGTTGGCGATAATGAGCGGCAACAAGTTTTTACATACTTCGTCCACATAGGCTTCTACCTGCTCGTAAGCGCCGGTTTTGATAGAACTACTTGCAACGATAGTGCCACGTGCGTCAACAATACCAAAGACGGTATTTGTTCCGCCTATGTCAATGCCCACTACATAGGGCTTTTCCATGTTTGAATTCATGATATTACGTTTGTTTAAAGGGTTAGTTAATTATGTTAGTGGTTACAAAAATCACAAAGAAAAACGACATAACAAAATCTTTTTTTAAAAAACTTTGTGGTATTTGCAACTTTTCGTAACATTGTTGCGTCTAATAGTGAAAATTGATAAGGAACAAAGCAATAAACAGGGAAATCGTGATACAACTTAAAGACATTAACAAGACCTACAACAACGGAGCACCGCTTCATGTGCTCAAAGGCATCAACCTCGACATTGATAAAGGAGAGTTCGTTTCCATCATGGGAGCGTCCGGTTCGGGAAAGTCCACCTTACTTAATATATTAGGTATTCTGGATAACTACGATACCGGAGAATATTACCTGAACGGCACGCTCATCAAGAACCTCAGTGAAACGAAGGCTGCCGAGTACCGCAACCGCATGATTGGCTTCATCTTCCAGTCCTTCAACCTGATTTCGTTCAAGAATGCAGTGGAGAATGTAGCCTTGCCCCTCTTCTATCAGGGAGTGAGCCGCCGGAAGCGCAATGCACTGGCATTGGAATACCTCGACCGCCTGGGGCTGAAAGAGTGGGCACACCATATGCCGAACGAAATGTCCGGCGGTCAGAAGCAGCGTGTGGCCATCGCCCGCGCACTTATCACCCAACCGCAGATTATCCTTGCCGACGAACCTACCGGCGCACTGGACAGTAAGACTTCCGTAGAGGTGATGCAGATATTGAAAGACCTGCATAAGACGGGCATGACCATCATTGTGGTAACCCACGAAAGCGGCGTAGCCAACCAGACGGACAAGATTATCCACATCAAGGACGGTATCATAGGCAGTATTGAAGAAAACCTGAGTCACGACGCTTCTCCATTCGGAAAAGACGGAATCATGAAATAAAAGAAAGAGTATGATAGACCTTTGGCAAGAAATATTCGCCACCATCCGACGCAATAAATTGCGTACCGCCCTTACGGGTTTTGCCGTGGCATGGGGTATCTTCATCCTTATCTTTCTGTTGGGAACCGGCAACGGAATCATGAATGCACAGAACGAACAGATGTCTTCGCTCGCCATGAACTCCATACGTGTGTCAGGCGGATGGACCAGCAAGCCCTACGACGGACTGAAGCAAGGACGAAGAATACAACTGAACAACAAGGACATCGATATCACCCAAACCATGAAGGACCACGTGGAAAGCGTGGGAGCCGTAATACGCCAGAACAGTATGGTCATCAGCTATGGCAACGAATACGTCAACGAAATGCTGATAGGCGTACATCCCAACTATATAGAAATAGAACGTCCCAAGCTGGTCAAAGGCCGCTTCATCAACGAACTGGACATCCAGGAGAAGCGAAAAGTAGCCGTCATCAACGAACGCTCGGTGAAGTCCCTCTTCAAACACGGAGCTACCCCACTGGGAAAGATGCTCAATATGGGCGGCGTGATGTTCCAGGTAGTAGGTGTATATAAGGATAAAGGAAACACCGGCGGACAAGATGTATACATTCCCTTCAGCACCCTGCAACTGGTCTATAACAAAGGCGACAAGCTGAACAACATCCTTATGACCATCAAAGACTTGAACACCGTAGAAGAAAACGAAGCCTTCGAAGCGGACTACCGGACTGCCATCGGCGCCCACCAGCGGTTTGACAAGACCGATGATGGAGCCATCTGGATATGGAACCGCTTCACCCAAATGCTGCAAATGAACAAAGGTAGCGGCTATATGCGGACTGCCATCTGGATTATCGGGCTCTTTACCCTGCTGAGTGGCATCGTAGGCGTATCGAACATCATGCTGATTACAGTAAAGGAACGAACCCGGGAATTCGGTATACGCAAGGCACTGGGAGCACGTCCCTGGTCTATATTGAAGCTCGTCATCGTAGAGAGTGTGGTTATCACCGCCTTCTTCGGTTATCTGGGAATGGTGGCAGGTATCGGCGCCACGGAATATATGGATATGGTGTCGGGAAAGCAAGTTATGGACATCGGTGTAGACCAGGCAACCATGTTCCTGAACCCCACGGTAGACTTGGGCATAGCCATCCGCGCCACACTGACCTTGATAATAGCAGGCACGCTGGCAGGACTGTTCCCCGCACTGAAGGCTGTAAGGACACGCCCGATAGAAGCACTGCGGGCAGACTAAAGGCAGATACTAACAACTATAGAATTACAGAAGATTATGAAATTCGACTTAGATACATTCAACGAAATCCTGACGACCATCACGCGCAACAAGACACGTAGTTTGTTGACGGCCTTCGGCGTATTCTGGGGCATCTTTATGCTGGTGACCCTGATGGGCGGCGGCAATGGCTTCAAAGGACTGATGAGCAGCACCTTCGAGGGTTTTGCACAGAACTCGGCATTCGTTTGGCCGCAGAAGACCGGCGAAGCGTACAAAGGTTTCCGCAAAGGCAGATGGTGGAGCCTGGATCAGTCAGATATAGAACGGGTACGCAAAGTAGAAGGGGTAGGCGTCGTAACCAGCCAGCAGAGCCGGTGGGGAGAAACCATCGTCTATCAAGACAAGAAGAGTTCGGACGCCGTCGTCAAAGGACTTTATCCCGACTATACTTATATAGAAGAGCAGAAAGTGAAGTACGGACGTTTCATTAATGATATTGACATATTAGAGAAACGCAAGGTGTGCTTCATTGGCAAAAAGATCAGCGAAGACCTGTTCGGTAAGGACGTCAATCCTTGCGGGAAGTTCGTAAAAGCGGGCAGCATCTACTACCAAGTCATTGGGGTGTCAGGTGACACTGGCGGGAACATACAAATTAACGGTAGTGCGGACGAGAGCATCAGTATCCCCTTCACCACCTATGCCGCAGCCTACAACATAGGAGATGACATCGGCCTGATGTGCTTCACCATGAAGCCGGGCTACAAGGTGACGGAACGCCAACCCTACATAGAAAGTGTCATCAAGCAGCACCACATGATACACCCGGACGACAATCAAGCCATCTCAATGCTGAATGCGGAAGCAATGTTCTCAATGGTCGACAGTCTTTTCAAGAGCATCAACATACTGGTATGGATGATTGGCTTGGGTACTTTGATAAGTGGTGTGATCGGCGTATCGAACATCATGATGGTGACCGTAAAGGAACGCACCACCGAGATAGGTATCCGCCGCGCCATAGGCGCCACCCCACGCACCATCATGGAACAAATACTCACCGAGAGTATGGTGCTGACACTGATTGCCGGCATGGCGGGCATCTCGTTCTCCGTATTCCTGTTGCAAATGATGGATATGGGCATGAAAAGCTCCGGACAGCCCGCCAACTTCCAGGTAAGTTTCGGAATGGCAGTAGGCGCTGCCCTAATGGTGATGGCACTGGGCGTAACCGCCGGAATCGCGCCTGCCTACCGCGCCATGGCCATCAAACCGATCGAGGCGATAAGGGATGAGTGATAACGTGGTAATGTGCTAATGTGGTAATATGCCAATGTACTAATGAGAAACAAATAAAGTAGAAATAAATAATAATACAATAATAAGATGAAAACGAAAAAGTATCTGAAAATCGCATTACTGGTAGTAGTAGCTGCCATCTTTATCTGGACGTTTGTATTCCTGTACCAAAAGTCCCAACCCAAAGCAACGGTATACGAAACCATCGTTCCCGAAGTGACAGACCTCGAAAGAACGACCGTAGCTACCGGTAAGGTAGAGCCAAGAGATGAAGTTCTTATCAAGCCGCAGATTTCCGGTATCATTTCCGAAGTATACAAAGAAGCCGGACAAAGCGTGAAGCAAGGTGAGGTAATCGCCAAAGTGAAGGTAATCCCCGAACTGGGACAGTTGAACTCGGCAGAGAGCCGCGTGCGCCTGGCAGAGATCAACGCCACACAAGCCGAAACAGACTTTGCCCGCATCGAAAAGCTGTATAAAGACAAGCTGATCAGCGCCGAAGAGTACGAGAAGGGCGAAGTATCCATAAAGCAAGCCCGCGAAGAATTGCAGGCCGCCAAGGATAACCTGGAAATTATCAAAGAAGGTATCACCAAGAACAGCGCTTCGTTCAGTAGCACGCTGATCCGTTCTACCATCGACGGACTGATTCTGGACGTACCTATCAAAGTGGGTAACTCAGTTATCATGAGCAACACCTTCAACGACGGAACCACGATTGCCACCATCGCCAATATGAACGACCTGATCTTCCGCGGCAACATCGACGAAACGGAAGTGGGACGTGTACACGAAGGAATGCCAGTGAAACTGACCATCGGCGCTTTGCAGAATCTTTCGTTCAATGCCGTCTTGGAGTACATCTCTCCGAAGGGCGTAGAAGAAAACGGCGCCAACCAGTTCGAAATAAAAGCCGCCGTAGCAGCACCGGACAGTGTACAGATCCGTTCGGGCTACTCAGCCAATGCGGAAATTGTATTGGAACGCGCCACCAAGACGCTGGCTTTGCCGGAAAGCACTATTGAATTCAGCAACGACAGTACCTTTGTCTATGTATTGACGGACAGCATACCGGAGCAGAAGTTCGACCGCAGACCGATTCAGGTAGGCATGAGCGACGGTATCAAGATTGCCATCAAGAGTGGAATCAATACCGGCGACAAGATTCGCGGTGCTTTGAAAGACTAATCAAGATGTTTCAGAAACCAGCTTTAAATAGATAATATAACATGAATAAAAAGATATTCTTATACCTCGTCCTGCTGGGCTGCGCTTCGGCACAAGCTCAGGAACGCTGGACATTGCGCCAGTGCATAGACTACGCCATCGAGCACAACATCAGCATACGCCAGACCGCCAACTCTGCCGAGCAGAGCGCCGTAGACGTAAGCACCGCCAAGTGGGCACGCCTGCCGAACCTGAACGGTAGCGCCGGCCAAAGCTGGAACTGGGGACGTACGCAGACCGCCATCAAGAACGAAGACACGGGCGACTACTCTACGGTATACGTCAACACCAGCAGCCACGGCACCAACATGAGTCTGAACACCAGCATCCCGATATTTACCGGTTTGGAGATTCCCAACCAGTATGCCTTGGCGAAGCTGAACCTGAAAGCTGCAATTGCCGATTTGGAGAAAGCGAAAGAAGATATTTCCATCAACATAGCCTCTGCCTACCTGCAAGTACTATTCAATGAAGAACTTTACGGAGTGGCATTGGGACAGGTAGAGTTGAGCAAAGAGCAATACAACCGTATCAGTCGTCTGGCAGAACTGGGCAAAGCTTCTCCGGCAGAGCTGGCGGAAGCCAAGTCACGTGTGGCACAAGACGAGATGAACGTAGTGCAGACCAACAACAATTATAAACTGGCGTTGCTCGACCTCAGCCAACTCATCGAATTGGAGACACCGGAAGGTTTCGACCTGGAATCTCCCGCCGTCAATCTGGAATTGATGCCCCTGACTCCACCGGACGAGATATTCCAGACAGCGCTGGGCAGCAAGCCTGCTATTCAGGCAGCACAGTTCCGCCTGGAAGGCAGCACCCACAACATACGCATTGCCCAAAGTAACTTCTATCCGCAGTTGAGCCTGAACGGTAGCCTCGGTACGAACTACTACTCTACCATCAACCGCACCTTCAGCCAGCAGATGAGCGACAACTTCAGCAAATACGTGGGTTTCAATCTCAGTGTACCCATCTTCAACCGCCTGGCTACCCGCAACCGGGTGCGCACGGCACGCCTGCAACGCGATAACTACGCGCTGCAACTGGACAATGCCAAGAAGACGCTTTACAAAGAAATCCAGCAGGCATGGTACAACGCCACCGCCGCCGAAAGCAAGTACACCAGCAGCCACACCGCCGCCCTTGCCAGCGAAGAATCTTTCAGACTAATGAGTGAGAAGTATGAGAACGGGAAAGCCAACGCAGTGGAGTACAACGAAGCGAAACAGAATCTGATGAAGGCCCAGTCCGACGAACTGCAAGCCAAATACGATTATCTGTTCCGCACTAAGATATTGGACTTCTATAAAGGAGAGCCTATCGAATAAAAGGGGAATATTCCCCGGCAAGATTACCTTGCAACACGTATAATTTTAGTTGTTGTGTTTGATTTCTCCCCTCTTCTGCCTTGAACGACAGAAGAGGGGAGTTTTGTTTTCACGACCTCTATTTCCTTGTTCTCTCTGAGGAACGGGTAGAACGGGTAGCGGAACTTTTCTTCTCTTTGCTATCCGTACTTACCCTGGTACGGCCGGAGCTTTTATTAGAATCTTTAGTTTTTGTGTTTTCTTTCTTTACACTCTCGCGGCGGGTACCACCATCGGCAGAACTGCTACGACGGGTGCTACTGCTGCTACGTACATTGCTGCTGTTGCGGTTAGTATTGGTGGTATTACTACGGACGCTACTACTATTACTGCGATTGCTGCTACTACTGCTGCGAACGTTACTGCTGCTGCGTCTTGTAGTAACCACATCCTTCTTCCCTGCCGGACGAACGCTTGAGTTGGGGCGGATATTGACCGAACCGAAGTCGGAACGGCGGGTTGTGTGGTACGTCTTGTTATCCCGTATGCGATAAACACCGCTGTAATGGGGATGCTGGTAACGACCGCGATAATAGCTCACATTATTATAATGGGTACGATAATGTCCGCCGCTATACGTGCGATAGTGATATGGGCGGGGGAAATAAAAATGATTACGATTGGTATAAGTGATGTAAACCCTGAAAGACCAGCTTCTGCCACTGACATACACCGGACGGTAGAAGTAGGCAGCCTGCATGAAGCGGTTGTATTGTTGGCTGTTCATCACCCAACGGAGATCGTCGTTGCGCACATCCAGGTAGTCGTAGTAGCGGTTCAAAGCCCACTCCTCACCACGAAGTACGTCATCCATCAGGTAGCGTATGCCGGAAATAAAGTCATAGTTTATTTCGTACACATCATTATACTGCTCTGTATTGAGCTTCAGTTCGTAAGCCATCTTGTCCGTGAGGAAAAGAGTTTCTTTGCGCACTTTGCTGTTACTCATTGCCGCACTGCAAACAGCGGTACTCATCATAGCGGCTATAAATATAAATAAGATTCGTTTCATAATAGCGATTTTTGCAAGTTCATACTAAATATGTCTATTCTTCTGTGAGAACAAAAATAGGGGAATGATTTCCCCTATCCATTTGTTTCTCTCTATTCTTGAATAGGGAAAACCCTATTGGTGATTAGGGATTAGTGATTTGCTTATATTCACGCTGCACAACAGCGCAGCCCGAAACACCAACCAATCATTAATCACTAATCACTATCCCCTCTTCCGTCAGCACCACCAGGTGCTTCTTGTACAAATCTCCCACAGCCTTCTTGAAGGTTTTCTTGCTAACGCCGAAAGTATCGTAAATCTCTTCAGCCGGGCTTTTGTCGTTCAGAGGCGTGCGTCCGCCATGTTCGCGGATATACTCCAACAAAGTATTCGAGAAGTCTTCCACCTTCGCCTGGCCCGGTTTCTGAAGTATGAGATCGATTTTGCCATCCTCGCGCACTTGCTTCACATAAGCCTTCAGCGTCATGCCCGTACGTAGGGGCTGGAATATCTCGCTTTCGTACAGCAAACCGCTATATTGATTCTCTATAATCGCTTTAAAACCCAAATCGGTCTTTTGCCAGATAAGGATATCCACTTCCTGTCCCGGCTCATACGTTGCCTTTTCTTTGGAGAGATAGCGGTCCACCTTTGCCGAAGCTACAATCCGGTAGCTCTCATCATCCAGATGGACATGGACAACGTACTTCTTCCCCACCTGCATCTTCATCTTCTGTTCGCGGAAAGGAACAAAAAGATCCTTCATCAGCCCCCAGTTCAGGAAAGCGCCGTATTCGTTCACCCATGCCACTTCCAGGCAGGCAAACTGTCCTACCTGCACCAGCGGCGTCAGTGTAGTAGCTACCAACCGTTCTTCATTATCCAGGTATATAAATACTTCCAAGTCGCCACCCAGTTCGTAGTTTTCGGGGACATAACGGGACGGGAGCAGTATTTCCCCCTCTTCCCCGCCATCCAGATACAGACCGAAATCCACCTCTTTTACTACTTTCAGCGTATTGTATTTTCCTAATTCAATGCTCATACAAAGTCCATTTTACGTCATTATGTGACAAAGATAGAGATAAGGAATAACTTTTCACTCTAAAAGATAACTTTTTTCTATGAACAACTACTCGCTAAAAAGGTTATCTTTGTAGCGCAGAAGAGAAGCAGATTCATTCTTCCTGCAAAAATCGACGTTATTCACCTTTAAATAAATTCAAAGATTATGGAATTTCTTACAACTGAAAAATTGACTATCGTCGGCGCAGCCGGCATGATCGGCTCCAACATGGCACAAACGGCAATCATGATGCACCTCACTCCGAACATCTGTCTGTACGACCCCTATGCTCCCGGACTGGAAGGTGTGGCAGAAGAACTGTTCCACTGTGGTTTCGAAGGTCTGAACCTCACTTACACTTCCGACATCAAGGAAGCGCTGACCGGCGCCAAGTATGTAGTATCTTCCGGCGGTGCCGCCCGTAAAGCCGGCATGACCCGCGAAGACTTGCTGAAAGGCAACGCCGCCATCGCCGAAGAATTCGGCAAGAACGTGAAAGCCTACTGCCCGGACGTGAAGCACGTAGTTGTCATCTTCAATCCCGCCGACATCACCGGTCTGATTACGTTGTTGTATTCCGGTTTGAAGCCCTCGCAAGTTACTACGCTGGCGGCTCTCGACAGCACCCGTCTGCGTAGCGAACTTTCCAAGCACTTCGGTATCGCTCCCGACAAGATCGAGAACTGCCGCACTTACGGCGGTCACGGCGAACAAATGGCCGTATATGCCTCTACCGCGAAAGTAGAAGGCAAACCGTTGCTCGACATCATCGGTACTCCCGCCCTGACCAAAGAACAATGGGCAGAAATCCAGACGAAAGTAACCAAAGGCGGCGCCAACATCATCGCCCTGCGCGGTCGCTCTTCCTTCCAAAGCCCGGCATACGTTTCTATCGAAATGATAGCAGCCGCTATGGGTGGCAAACCCTTCCGCTGGCCTGCCGGTACATATGTACACAGCCACGGATTCGACCACATCATGATGGCGATGGAAACCGAAATCACCAAAGACGGCGTACACTACAAAGAGCTGAACGGCACTCCCGAAGAGGAAGCCAAGCTGAAAGAAAGCTATGCCCACCTCTGCACCCTGCGCGACGAAGTAATAGGAATGGGCGTGTTGCCTGCCATCAAAGACTGGCACAGCATCAATCCGAATATCGACTAAATCGAAGGATTCGATTCCCATTTAGTAACAAGGTGTCTCGTCCTATATAGGGAAGAGACACCTTTTTTCGATATTTTTCCCTCAAAAGCCTTGCGGTATAAAAAAAACTATATATCTTTGCACCCGCAATCAAAAAAGGTGTCATAGCTCAGTTGGTAGAGCAAAGGACTGAAAATCCTTGTGTCCCCGGTTCGAT
>CAJKXC010000001.1 GCA_905203765.1 uncultured Bacteroides sp. | reverse complement strand
AGTCCGGGCTTTGCGCATAAAAAAAGGTTGTGCCAGCATTTTGACACAACCTCTTCTGCCTATATATAGGATTGAAAAGATACTGACCTTAATCGAATACCTCTTCCCCCTTCAGCGTTGCCGAGCTGGATTCGGTGACCTTCACCATCACAAAGTCTCCCACCCGGTGCGAGCCACGGTCAAAGACCACCACACGGTTCTGTTCCGTGCGGCCGAACAACTGGTCGCGCGAACGCTTGGAGACGCCTTCTACCAGCACTTCGTACGTACGTCCCACGCAGCGGGCATTTGCCTCGGCCGAAAGACGGTTTTGCAAAGCAATGATTTCGTTCAGACGACGTATCTTCACTTCTTCGGGCACATCGTCCGGCAGATGCTTGGAAGCATACGTGCCCGGGCGCTCGGAATACTTGAACATGAAAGCGGCATCGTAGCCACATGCTTCCATCAGCGAAAGGGATAATTGATGATCCTCTTCCGTTTCGGAGTGAAAACCGGAGAAAATATCCGTAGACAAGCCGCAATCGGGGATGATACGGCGGATAGCGTCCACACGTTCCAGGTACCATTCGCGGGTGTACTTGCGGTTCATCAGCTTCAGGATGCGGCTGCTTCCGCTCTGTACCGGCAGGTGGATGTGCTTGCATACGTTGGGCACATCGGCGATGACCTGCAACGTTTCGTCGCTCATGTCCTTGGGGTGCGAAGTGGTGAAACGTACGCGGACACCCGGCGCAGCCTCAGCTACGGTACGGAGCAACATAGGGAAGGTGATTACTTCTCCGTCCGCCTTTTCAAAGCGGTATGAATTGACATTCTGCCCCAAGAGGGTGACTTCCTTATAACCCTTTGCCACCAGGTCCGCTACTTCGTTGAGGATACTTTCCACGTCACGGCTGCGCTCCCGCCCGCGGGTGTAGGGGACGATGCAGTAGGTGCAGAAGTTATTACAACCACGCATGATGGACACGAAGCCGGAAATATGATTGCCACAGATGCGCGAAGGGATGACGTCGCGGTAAGTTTCCGTAGTAGACAATTCTACGTTCATGGCTTTTTCACCCGCCTCTACTGCGGCTATCAGTTCGGGAAGGGTGAGGTAGGCATCCGGGCCTACTACCAGGTCCACGTGGTGGTTGGTAATCAGGTCATCCTTCACACGCTCCGCCATACAGCCCAGCACACCGACAATCAGATGGCGCTTTTTCTTCTTCATCGAGTGGAAGAATTCCAGGCGGTTCAGTATCTTCTGCTCGGCATTGTCGCGGATGGAGCAGGTATTCATAAACACTGCATCGGCTTCTTCCAGCGTCTCCGCCACGGAATAGCCCGCCATTTGCATGACGGATGCAATTACTTCACTGTCTGCCACATTCATCTGGCAGCCATAGGTTTCGATGAACAACTTCTTGTTGTCATCAGCAGTTGCAGATTTAAAGTCTGCTCCCGTTTGTTTTTCCATTTGTTTCTTTTTAATTAGTTAGTTCGAGTTCACCACAGAGGACACAGAGTCTCACAGAGGGAGAGAATGAAACGCAGATTTACGCAAATTCACACAGGCCGATTCATACTTCTTTTTTCTCTTTGCAAAAATCTGCGTAAATCTGCGTTTCTATAAAAACTCTGTGAGACTCTGTGTCCTCTGTGGTGAAAACGTCTGCAAAGATACTCCTTCCCCCGTAAATAAATAGTGAAATGATAGAAAAAGAGTGTTGCATACTGCCGCTCAAGAAGCGTTTCTATAATTAATGTTAACAAACTAAACATTTTTAGAGTGTTAATTTGGTGCTCCCGAAATAAATTCTCACCTTTGTCGAATGAAAGAAACATTAGATTTTTTCATAGTTAAGGTTTAGGTTAAAAAAAATAAGGGGAGCTGTGAAGCTGCCCTTTTTTATTGCCTTTTTTATTTGGCTATAATCAGATTAAATAGTTACCTTTGGCGGTGAAAATAAAAACGATATGGAAGATATCTTCAAGTTTCTATTGGTCGCAGCAGTGATTGTAATCGGAATTGCCAAGCAGTTTAAGAAAGAGACAAAGAAAAACG
Source organism: uncultured Bacteroides sp. (assembly GCA_905203765.1). Lineage (GTDB taxonomy): Bacteria > Bacteroidota > Bacteroidia > Bacteroidales > Bacteroidaceae > Bacteroides. Next base: position 191,008 of record CAJKXC010000001.1, on the reverse strand, counting down.
CCGGCAAGAAACCTGCTATGCCCAGACCTGCCCCAAATAGTCCACTGCCCGAATACTGGGAAGGAGAAACCTATGGAGACTATATCCCCCAAGGGCCCGGCGCCGAAGTAATAGTACCGGTTGAAAAAGAAAAAACAGTGGCGCAGTACAAAGCTTCCAGAGCGAAAGACTATGCGTCCGCCAATACCACTACATCTCCTAACAGAAATACCACTTCTTCAAAACAAAAAGGTTCCTCTCCGCCATCCGGTTTGCAGGAATCCGAAGAACCGTCTGAATTCAGCATTCATTCGGCAGAGGAAGCACGACAGGCTATCATTTGGTCGGAAATACTTCAACGGAAATATTAAGGCCGGATATTAGGAATCTACCTCAGAATCTTTACACGAAAAATAACTATACATTATGGCATTGAATTACATTTCGGCAGCAGAAGCTGCGAGCCTGATCAAACATGGCTACAACATCGGCTTGAGCGGATTTACTCCCGCAGGAACAGCCAAAGCCGTTACGGCTGAATTAGCAAAAATTGCGGAAGCAGAACATGCAAAAGGAAACCCGTTCCAAATAGGAATATTCACCGGCGCTTCTACCGGAGACTCCTGCGACGGTATCCTTTCACGCGCCAAAGCCATCCGCTACCGTGCTCCTTACACCACCAACACCGACTTCCGCAAGGCAGTGAACAACGGTGAAATAGCTTATAACGACATCCACCTGTCCCAGATGGCACAGGAAGTACGTTACGGCTTCATGGGCAAAGTAAACGTTGCCGTTATCGAAGCCTGCGAAGTGACTCCCGACGGTAAAATCTACCTGACAGCAGCCGGCGGTATCGCTCCGACCGTTTGCCGTCTCGCCGACCAGATCATCGTGGAACTGAACGCCGCCCACAGCAAGAACGCCATGGGACTGCACGACGTTTACGAACCCCTTGACCCGCCTTACCGTCGCGAAATCCCCATCTACAAGCCGAGCGACCGCATCGGACAGCCTTATATCCAGGTAGACCCGAAGAAGATTGTAGGCGTAGTAGAAACCAACTGGCCCGACGAAGCCCGCTCCTTTGCCGCCGCTGACCCGCTGACCGACAAAATCGGACAGAACGTGGCCGACTTCCTGGCTGCCGACATGAAGCGTGGCATCATTCCTTCCACCTTCCTGCCTTTGCAGTCTGGTGTGGGTAACATTGCCAACGCCGTGCTGGGCGCACTGGGACGCGACAAGACCATCCCCGCCTTCGAGATGTACACCGAAGTTATCCAGAACTCCGTTATCAGCCTCATCCGCGACGGCCGCGTGAAGTTCGGCAGTGCTTGTTCGCTGACTGTAACCAACGACTGTCTGGAAGGCATCTACAACGATATGGACTTCTTCCGCGACAAACTGGTGCTCCGCCCGTCGGAAATCTCCAACAGCCCGGAAATAGTACGTCGCTTGGGCATTATCTCCATCAACACCGCCATCGAGGCGGATATTTACGGCAACGTAAACTCCACTCATATCAGCGGTACGAAGATGATGAACGGTATCGGCGGTTCCGGCGACTTCACACGCAACGCTTATATCTCTATCTTCACTTGCCCGTCTGTGGCGAAGGAAGGCAAGATCAGCGCCATCGTACCGATGGTTTCGCACATGGATCATACCGAACATGACGTCAACATCATCATCACCGAACAAGGTGTTGCCGACTTGCGCGGCAAGAGCCCGAAAGAACGTGCTCAAGCCATCATCGAGAACTGTGCACACCCCGATTACAAGAATCTCCTTTGGGATTACCTGAAGCTGACCGACGGCAAGTCTCAGACTCCCCACGCCCTTCGTGCCGCCCTGGGCATGCACGCCGAACTGGCAAAGAGCGGAGACATGAAGAATGTAGACTGGGCACAGTACAAATAATTTGCTCCTGATAATCAGCTAATAAAGCTGATTCAAATATCATACGCGTTGCATCTATATATCCGGTTTGCTGGATCTATATTTGCAACGCGTTGCATCTATAGATGCAGGAGAGTGGATCTATAGATGCAGCAAACCGGGTATATAGATACGATACACACCTTCAAATACCCCTTCAAAAAAACGGGCTGCCCCTGGAATCCCTTCCCAAGGCAGCCCTCTTCATCAAAGCATAGATGAAAAATGCAGAGAGTATGATACAGTTTAGTTTTGTCCACCGCCGAGTGCCTGATAAAGGCTGATCATGCTCTGTATCTCGGCAAAGCGGTTGGCCGTTTGCGAGAGTTGGGTACTGAGCAAGGTCTGACGGGCGGTAAGCACTTCGAGATAGGTAGTGTTTCCATGCTCCATCAACAGGGAAGTACTGTGCAGCGCTGTATGCAGGGAAGATACCTGCTTATCCAATAGAATAGTTTTCTCTTTACTGGTTTGCCAGGCGGTAAGGGCGTCGTTCACTTCGCTGCCTGCATTCAGCAAGGTCTGCTGAAAGGCAAGGGCGGACTCTTCCTGCTGGGCACGGGCAATGCGATATTGCGCAATGACCTGCCCGCGGGCAAAGAGCGGCTGCGTAAGCGAAGCCACTGCCGAGGCAACGAACTTGCCGGGATTGACAATCATCACTCCGGCAGAGTTTGTCCAGCCGGCACTACCGCTCAAGGTGATAGAGGGGTAGAAGGCGGAACGCGCCTGGTTGGTTCCGTAGAAAGCCTGCTCCAGCGAGCGCTCGGCAATGCGGACGTCGGGACGGTGGGCAAGCATCTGCAAGGGGATGCCTACGGTGAAGTCCTCGGGGAACTGCTGTTCTTGGAGCGTGCCGCGCTCATAGCTGCGGGGCGTCTCTGCCAGCAACAGGGCGAGACTGTTCTCCACCTGGTTTATCTGTTTCTTCAAATCGAGGACGGAAGTCTGCACCTGATAGTAGGTTGCTTCCATCTGCGACACTGCCGATTCGTTGGACATGCCCGCATTCATCAGGGCGCGGGTGGAAGATACCATCTCCCGCCATGCTTCCTCGGTCTGTTGCGAGATGGCGAGCTGCTCGTCCAGCATCAGCAGGGTATAGTAGGTATTGGCTATCCCGGCTACGAGCTGGGTATGCACGGCTTGCCGGTAGTCCTGGCTCTGGGCATAGAGCGCCTTTGCCTGTTTCTTGGCGTTGCGCATCCGACCGAAAACATCTAGTTCCCAACTGGCTACGACGGGCAGCGAATAGGTCTGCGTGGCCTTGTGATTATCAAAACTGCTCACTGTGCCTTGCGGGGCAAGGGCAAAGGACGGCAGGAAGGCGAGGCGCGCCGATAGCAAGGCGGCTTCCGCCTCTTCTACGCGGAGTTGTGCCGACTGATAGTCGGTATTGTTCTGCAGGCCCTGCTCGATGAGCGCCTGCAACTGCGGGTCGGTGAAGAGTTCGCGCCAGTCCAGTCCGCCCAGTCCCAGGCTGTCATCAGCCGGGGAAGCTTCGAGGATGTCCGTCACTTCAGCCCCGTACAGATCGTCGGGGACTTCCGTGGCGGGTTTGTATTTGGTATATATGCCGCAACTGCTCAGTAACAAGCCGGCAGCGGCGAGTGTAATAATATGCTTCTTCATACTTCAATGTCTTTAGTATGTTTCTTGGTACTCATCTTATCTATAAAGTATATCAATAGAACGGCAATGCCGAGGGCGATTGCGTGTTCCAACCAAAAATCACTTTCACAATACATCATAATTCTCTGTTCTTTTATGGTTTTCACGGTGGGGAGCCTTCCGGCTCCCCATTTCCGTTATTCTTCTCCTCTTTCCGCTGCACTGCGTTCCTTCTCCAGCAACACCTGTGCATCGGGTTCCTCTTCCATCGGCTTGCGGATCTTCTCCTGCAAGAACTCGAACATGATATAGAATACCGGAACCACAAACAGCAATGCCAGCGTTCCGACCGCCATACCACCCACGACGCCCGTACCGAGCGAACTGTTACCATTGGCACCTGCACCGGTAGAGAACATCAGCGGAAGCATACCGAAGATCATCGTAAGCACCGTCATCAGGATAGGACGCAGACGAACCTGGGCAGCCGAATAAGCCGACTCTACAATGCCCATTCCCTTGCGCCGGCGCTCGATGGCGTACTCCGTAATCAGGATAGCGGTCTTTGCCAGCAATCCGATCAGCATAATCACACCCGTCTGCAAGTAGATGTTGTTCTCCAAACCCAGCAGCTTGGCAAACAGGAAGCTACCCATCAGTCCGAACGGTACGGAAAGAATAACGGCAAACGGTACCAGGAAGCTCTCGTAGAGGCATGCCAGAATCAAGTAGATAAGCAAGATACATACTCCGTAAATGAAGATGGTCTTTGCGCCACCCATGCTTGCCTCTTCACGCGCCATACCGCCGTACTCAAAGCCATAACCCACGGGCAACGTCTCTTCTGCCACTTCACTGATGGCCTTCTGCACCTCACCGCTGGAATAGCCGTTGGCGGGGTTCACGTTCGCCGTGATGGAACTGAACAGATTGAAACGGTTGGCGGATTCGGGTCCGAGCACCTTCTTCAGCGTGACGAACTGGCTCACCGGAGCCATCTCCATGCCGTTGCGCACAAACATATTGTTCAGTGCCTGCTCGTCCAGACGGTATTCAGGTGATGCCTGCATCATCACGCGGTACACCTTACCGTACTGGTTGTAGTTGGAGATATAGGCTCCACCGCAATAACTGCCCAATGCATCGAGCACCGCGGCGGGCGATATGCCGGCACGCTTACACTTGGCGGCGTCGATATCTACCGAAACCTGCGGGAAGTTCATGGCATAAGACGTATAAGCCATTGCCACCTCAGGCCGCTGGTTCAGTGCGCCCAGGAACTGCATCACCGACTGGTAGAACGCTGTCATGTCGCCACCCGTACGGTCTTGCAGGTTCAGTTCGATGGAGTTACCCATACCGTAGCCCGGAATCATACCCGGCTGGAAACTGAATACCCGCGCATCCTTTATTTCGTTGAACTGTGCATTGAGCCGTGCCACGATGGCATCGGACGAATGCTCGCTTCCCTTACGGTCGTCCCAGTCCTTCAAGCGGATGATGACAGTACCGTATGAGGTTCCCTGCCCTGATATCAGACCGTATCCGGCCACACGGGAATAATGTTCTATCTCGGGCGTATCCTTCAGAATATCTTCCAGTTTGTCTATTACCTTTGTGGTTTCTTGCAGCGTGCTGCCCGGCGCCGTACTCACGTCCACCATAATAACGCCCTGGTCTTCTTGCGGCACCAGTCCCGTCTTGGCGGTTGACATCAGGTACACCAGCAATGCCATAGCCACTGCCAATGCGGCCCATACCATCCAGCGATGGCGGATGAAGAACAGCACACCTTTCTTATACTTGCCCAGCACGGCATTGAACGAAGCATTGTAGGCTGCGCGCACACGGCCGTTGAAGCTCTTCGCACTCTTTGTCCCGTCGGACGGGCGCATCAGCATGGCACACAAAGCGGGACACAACACCAATGCCGAAATCATGGAGATACCTACTGCCGTAGCCATCGTGATACCGAACTGGGTATAGAAGATACCCGAAGTACCGCCCATAAACGTCACGGGGATAAATACTGCCATAAACACGCAGGTACAAGATACGATAGCCATCGTCACGTCACCCATCGCATCCTTGGTGGCAAGGTAGGACGACTTATACCCGGCATCGAACTTGGACTGCACCGCCTCTACCACCACAATGGCGTCGTCCACCACCGTACCGATGGCAAGCACCAGTGCAAACAGCGTCAGGATGTTGATACTGAATCCGGCTGCCACCAGGCAGGCAAACGTACCGACCAACGACACAATGATAGATATAGAAGGGATGAGCGTACTCTTCAAGTCCTGCAAGAAGAAGTACACCACCAGGATTACCAGTATGATGGCAATAATCAGCGTCTCCACTACATTGTGGATAGAAGCGAACAGGAAGTCGTTGGAACTCATCATGTTGACAAACTCCACGCCTTCGGGCAGTGTCTTTGCCATTTCGGCCATATCGGCGGAAATCTGCTTGTTGACGGCAGTAGCGTTGGAGCCTGCCGTCTGGAATACGACGAACATTACGGCAGGTTTGCCGTCCATCTCGCTCTCGAAACTATAAGTCAGCGTACCCAGTTGCACGTCTGCCACGTCCTTCAGGCGCAGCACGGAACCATCTTCCTGCGAGCGGATCACGGTATTCTGAAATTCTTCCACCGTCTTCAACCGTCCGCGATACTTCATCGTGAACTGAAACACGTTCTTCGAGTTCTCGCCCAGCGAACCGGTAGGCGCTTCGATGTTCTGCTCGCCCAGCACTGCCGTCACGTCCGAGGGCACCAGTCCGTACTGTGCCATCAGTTCCGGTTTCAGCCAGATACGCATACTGTATGTATCGCCCAATTCCATTACATCGCCCACGCCTTCTACACGCTTTATCTGCGGAATGACGTTGATGTCGAGGTAATTGGCAAGGAATGTCTTGTCATACCGCCCGTTCGTACAAACCAGTGAGTTGATTTGCAGGAAGCTGGTCTGACGTTTCTGTGTAGTCACACCGATTCTTGTTACCTCGGCGGGAAGCAATCCCTGCGCCTTGGTCACGCGGTTCTGCACGTTCACGGCTGCCATATCCGGGTCGGTGCCTTGTTTGAAGTACACCTGTATGATGGCAAGCCCGGCGTTGGTGGCGGTAGAGGTGATGTACATCATGTCTTCCACACCGTTGATACTCTCTTCCAGCGGCATGATGACGCTGTTCAGCACTGCCTCGGCGTCGGCACCCGTATAAGCGGTGGTGACGTACACCGTAGGGGGTGCAATGTCCGGATACTGTTCTACCGGGAGCGTGAAAAGCGAGATAAGCCCGATAACCAGAATCAGCACGGAGATGGAGATAGCCATCACCGGCCTCTTTATAAATATGTTTCCTTTCATAATCTTCTATGCTTTATTTTACCACTGTTCCTTCACGCAGCAATCCGGCGCCTGCCGATACGATTTCGTCGCCCTGTTGCAGTCCGTCCAGCACTACGAACTCGCGTCCGTCGCTGATGGGGGCTACGGTAATCAGTGTGGATACCGCTTTGCCGTCCACTACCTTATAAGTGATGGTTCTGTCCTGCATCTGCACGGTGGCGCCCTGCGGGATTATGATACAGTTCTTATAAGTACTGGGCACGATGATGCTGCCGGAAGCCCCGCTATGCAGCAACCGCGATTCGTTGGGGAACACCGCGCGCGCCACTACCGTACCGGTCTGGCGGTCTATCACACCGCTGATGGATTCTATCACACCTTTCTTATCATAGAGCGAATTGTCGTTCAGCTTCAGTTCCACCGGGGGCATATTCTTCAACGCCTCGTCCATGCTGCCATGTTCGCGGGTCAGGGCGAGCAGCTGGTTCTCGGTCATGGAGAAGTAAACGTACATATCGGAATTATCGCTGACGGTAGTCAACGGCTTCGGCATGGCTGCGCTGACCAATGCGCCCACACGATAGGGCAATGCACCTACCACTCCGTCGCTGGGGCTCTTCACCTCGGTGTACGACAGGTTATTGCGTGCGCTCATCTCCTGAGCCTCGGCTTGTGCCAGTTGGGCTTTGGCGGTGAGGAAGGTGTTCTCGGCTGTCTTCAGACTGAATTCCGAAACTACTTTCTGCGCATACAGTTCCTTGCTGCTGTTGTAACTCAGTTCGGCAGTAGCCAACCCCGCGCGTGCTGCTTCTACATTGGCAACGGCGGTTTTCAACGCTGCCTTGTAGGGCACCTGGTCGATGATGAAAAGCAACTGCCCGCGACGTACTCTCTGCCCTTCGGTCACACACAGCTTTTCGATAGTCCCCGAAACCTGCGGATAGATGTCGATGTCCTGCCGTCCGCGTATCGTCGCCGAATATGAGGTGGAAAGCTCCTTATCCGCCGCTTCCACCTTCATGGTTGCGTAAGTAGGTTTAACCCCGGCATCCGGTGCTTGCTTGCAAGATGCCAACCACATTGTACAACCGATAATTCCTATCAGTAGTATCCATTTTTTGTTTTCTGTAATCATACTTTTCTTTATTGTGCTATTTAAGACTGGGACAAAAGTAAGCGAAAAGACCAACGGAGTGATGCCCCATTTCCCCCTAAGGGTGTTCCATTTTCGCCACGTGTCCCCCCAAAAGCTGTCAAATCGTGTATAAATGCCGTATCAGACAATGAAAGAGGAAAATAGAACAATCCTTTTCTGTCATTATTCACCAACTTTGCAAAAAGAAAAAAAGAAGAATATGGAAGAAAGAAACGTTAAGACGGTCAATGTCGAAGACTTTAAGGACAATAGTCATGTGATTTACTATGTTGACGATGACTTTGCCATCATCGACAGCCTGGAAGGAATTTCCTATGATGACGGTAGTGTAAGATTGGATTGTCTCCTGATTATGATTTGTGTAGAAGGATGCATCCAGTTGGACATCAACTACAAGACCTATCAGTTGCAGGCAGGCGACTTGATGCTCGGACTTCCCAATACCGTTATCGGGAATGCCATGCTGAGCCCCAAAAACAAGCTGGGATTTGCGGCATTCTCAAATCGCTTCTTGCAACGCATCGTCAAGATAGAAAGAGACACATGGGACACCGCTATACATATATATAAGAATCCCGTGGCGCGTGTCGATGAAGAAAGGAACGAAGGTATCTTCGGATATTACCGGAACTTAATCATGGCAAAAGTGAATGACGAACCCCATAGCTACCAGAAGCAGGTGATGCAACATCTGTTTTCGGCACTGTTCTGCGAAATGCTGGGACATCTTACCAAAGAATTTGCCCAATCGGACGAAACAGGTCAATCGAAGGAGAATATAAAACAGTCCGACTACATCCTGCGGAAGTTTGCAGAGATGCTGTCCAAAGACAACGGCATGCACCGTTCGGTGTCCTATTTTGCCGATGCGCTTTGTTATAGTCCCAAGCACTTCTCGAAAGTCATCAAGCAGGCGTGCGGCCATACTCCACTGGAACTGATTAACAAGAGCGCCATAGAACACATCAAGTACCGGCTGAGACGCTCGGACAAGTCCATCAAGGAGATTGCCGAAGAATTCAACTTCCCCAACCAGTCTTTCTTCGGAAAGTATGTAAAGGCGTATGTGGGAATGTCACCGGCAAATTATCGGAATTCGGAAGAGGAATAAAGAAAATTTCTCTATCCTACCACCTCCCCCTACGGGTACTCCTCCTCCCAAGAGGAGGAGAATTGAGATAGCTTTATTTTATCACTTCATCACACACCGCATCCTGGAAGGCGCGCGCTTCCCTACCCGACAACACATTCTGATTCATAACGGCAAAAGCTATTTCGTGCCCATTGCCTGCCTTGAGGTAACCTGCCAGGCAGTTGATGGCGGTAAACGAGCCTGTCTTGGCATGGACATTCCGATAAGAGGGTGTGCCCTGCCTCATACGCGACTTCAAGGTACCGTCCACTCCGCCGACGGGCAATGCCTTGTACAGCTTCTGGAAAACATCGGTACGCGAGTAGGCATACTTCAGGAAAGAAACCAGCAGTTCGGGAGAGATATAGTTATAATTGGAAAGTCCGCAACCGTCGGCAAGGTTGTAGCGGTCCGGGTTGTGTCCCAGTTGCTTCATCAGCATCCGGATGGCGGACAGCCCTTCTTCGGCGGAGATATGCTTCTGCCCCGTATATTGCGCACCCAGGCGGCAAAGCATGGCTTCGGCATTCAGGTTATCGCTTTCCTTCATAATCTGTTTCACCACGGCCTGCACATCGGTTTCGTAGGCAATGACCTGCACGGAAGTGCTGTCTTGCAGGAACTCGCCGAAAGCATAATCAGAGGTAGTGCAACGGATGCCCCGCGCTTGCAAGCGATCCATAAACGTATGCATAAAGAAGTCCTGGGAAGAATATACGTTCACCGTTCCGGACGGACGCCCTGCCACATTTCCCGATACAACGATGTTGTTTCCGTTCGTCAGCCAGTCTCGCGACACGCGGAAGCGGCCGGCAGAGGGAGTGCGGGAACTCGTATTGTTCGTCAAAGTATAATAGGAAGAAGCGGGTATGCCTGTCAAAGTTGCCGTCTCGCCCCGTTCGCCCGGAGAGGCGGTGACGGTGACGACTCCTTTGTTCAGCATCAGCGGAGAGAGGTAGGGTTGATAGGAATAGGGAGTATCGTCCCACGCCCAGCCGCTGCCCCAGTACAGGGAGTCTTTCATGGACACATCGCCGTAGACGGTTCCCTGAATCACAGAGAAAGGAAGGCGCGCCAGGGTATTGGCTAAAGAGTCCAGTGCTGCATCGTCGAATTCGGGATCATAGCCGCCTATCACATAAACGTCTCCCCGCAGGGTGTCGCGTTCAATCACTCCTTTATACCAAACTTCCGTACGAAACGGCTCGTCGGCTTCGGGGCGGGAAAGGGCGGTAATCGTCGTCAGCAGCTTCATGGTGGAAGCGGGGCGGGACAGCTTGTCCGCCTGATACCCGTACAAGGGCTTGTTGTCTGTCAGGTCATATACGGAGATGGCGACGTTGGAACCCTGGGGCAGCTTGTATTTGACAAGGGTGTCCAGACGGGAAACGAGGGAATTGGCAGCGCTCCCCGTTCCTTGCGCACGCAATATTCCGGGGAACGCTACCAACAAGATGATGATTGATAAGAAATAATACTTCTTCATTATTTTATAATGCTTCTTTAAATATCTCTCCTACCGTGGGATGCGGGAATACAATCTTTTTCCACTCCCCGGCGGTCAGTTTCAGTTCTATCGCCATGCCTGCCAGGGTGATGATTTCCGAAGCGGGATTTCCCAGCACATGGGCACCCAACACCGTATCATCTCCTGCCAGCAACAATTTGCAGACACCGTTCACGCCTTCGTTTTCAGCTACAAAGCGGCCGGAGTACGCCATCGGGAGCTTCACGGTGCGATAAGTGGCGCCTTTCTTCTGCAAAGACTCTTCCGTCTCGCCCACACCGGCTATTTCGGGGTTGGTATATACCACACCGGGGATGGCGCGATAACTCATGGCATCTTTCTTGCCCGTGATGGTATGTATCGCCACTTCCGCCTCGCGCACGGCAGTATGTGCCAGCAGGGAGAAGCCTGTCAGGTCGCCGCAGGCATATACCCCCGGCACTGATGTCTGCATCTGCTCGTTCACACAGATATTTCCGCGTTCCGTCTTTGCCAGGTTCAGATTCTCCAAGCCGAAGCCTTTCGTTACCGGACGACGACCTACACTCATCAGCAACTTGGCGGCAACTACGGAACCTGCGCCTTCGGCAGTCTCGTAATTCACCTGTATCTGCGGCTGACCGTCTTCCACGGAAGCCTCAGCCACCGAAACCACTTTTGCACTGAGCATAAAGTTAATGCCCCGTTTAGCATATTCGGCACGCAGCATGGCGGAAAGTTCCTTATCCATGCCGCCCAGGATTTCGTCCAGCATCTCGATAACCGTTACCTGCACGCCCAGGCTGTTGAAGAAAGAGGCGAACTCCATGCCGATGACTCCACCGCCGATAATGGCGAGCGAGGCGGGCAGTTCCTTGCTGTCCAGCGCGTCGCGATGCGTCCAGTAGGGCACCGTGTTTACTCCCGGAATGCCGGGGATAAAGGTTTCCGAACCGGTGCAGAGCAGCAGGTTGTCGCATTCGTAGGTTTCTTCGCCGCATTGCACGTGGTTCTTGTCTATCACCGTGGCTTCACCGCTGACGAGGACGACGTTATGGGCAGTCAGTTTGCCCTTCACGCCCAGCACCAGTTTGCGCACTACCTTCTGTTTGCGGGCTATTATCTTAGGCAGGTCGAACGACGCTTCGGGGACGTTCACCGCATATTTGGAAGCATGGCGTGCTCCGTCATACGTCTTGGCAGAATACAACAGGGTTTTGGTAGGGATGCATCCTTCGTTCAGGCACACTCCACCCAGGTTTTGTTTTTCAAACAACACAACACTCAGTCCTGCCTTTCCGGCAGCTTCGGCAGCTGTGTATCCCGCAGGACCCCCACCGATAATGGCAACTTGGTATTTCATAGATTTGCTGGTTAATTATTAATTTGTGCGCAAGTTAATAAAACCCATATTATCCGGCAAAAAAGAATACATCTTTCTTTTAGAATAATTATCTTTGCAGCGTACATTCACGCAACGATTGCGCGCTAATTGACATGAACTAAGCTATATTCAGTATGAAAACACTACAGTTATTCCGATTCATCCCCCTATTCGCCCTTCTGCTCTGCACCGTGACTGCTTGCAGCGACGATGACAACGAACGCCTCTCGTCCATTCAGGAAACAACCCTCGAAGGTGATGCCACCACCTTGCAGATAGATATGAGCCGCAGCGATTGGCGCATAGCCTCTGTGACCGACCTTGACGGATATTCCCCCATTGGCAGCTCTACCCAATTAGAAGAATTGGGAACCGTCTACTACGGATGGGCCACCATCAAACGCGAGAAAGAGAAGGCACTTACCATCGAAGTAGAAGATAATTTCTACGGAACAGAACGCGGATTTATCATAAACCTTGAAATGAAATCAGGGTTTTATAAGGAGCAAATCATTATACATCAGAAGGTGTGTACCAGTTCCCTCCGGTTGAAGTCAATGGTTTACAGCTTGGAAGAAGGAGATGGAGAAAAAGAAATAGCAGGCTTCAAATGGTCAAGAATTGTCAACTATCGCTCTGATACTTCAACGGAAATCACCCTAAAACCCTATGAAGACGGCAAGACATACTGCTCATTCTACAGTTCAGAAACCGGTGCATTCAGTTGGGTAGGCGAACATATAGCGCATACAGTGGTAGTGCCCATAAAAATAGAAAACGGGGAGATAATACTTGATGATACCATTATGCTTACTTATAGTAACCACTCGACAACATTGGAGAATAAGCAGAAAGATGTCCCCTTTACGTTTACTTTAGAACCCATGAAAACAAACATATATTGGGGAGACATATACTACAAAGAGCTACAGGTGACTTACACACTGACCATCGTCAACACCGATACCCATGCAGAACGGCAATTCAAGGGGAAATTCGTAAGGACATATCCCTATGCCTACTCGGAGTTTCATCACGATACCAAAGACTTGCCGGAAGAAGAATAATTCGCAATAATCCCATCTAAACAAACACTGGCGTTTGTCGCATCACGACAGACTCCAGTGTCTGTCGTGACAGAGACCAGTGTTCAACGCGACAGACACTAGTCTTTGTCGTGACAAGCACCAGTGTCTGTCAGGCACGATTTTATTTCTTCCCGACTCAGTGCCGGGGGCTTGCCTTCAGCAAGTTTCCGGCATACAAGTTTGCCCGCTGCCAGGGCTTCTTTCTTTGTGGCAAACGGCAGGTGCCCGCTCACAGCAGGGATATAGGGCTGATAAATCAGCGTATCCGCTCCATGAAGCACTACATAGCCGTAGCCACCTTCTACCTGCATCACCCGGCACTTCAACTCATTGCTGCCGGCACCTGTGCGTCCCGAACAACAAGAAAGGCATGCCGCCACAAGGGACAGCACACCTATCTTCATAATAAACATCAGCTTCATAAGTTATTTTATTGCAACTTGCATCCAACTAAATCAGACTTCTTCTTCCTCATCGGGCAAAAGCTCGTAAACATCATCGAAATAACTGTTACCGCTCGCACCCGTCAGCACAAAGCCGCGCTCACCGTTGGAGAAGGAAACGGCAGCCTTGCGCGATGATGCGCCTGAAGGATAATTGTGCACGTCGGTAATCGGAGTAAAGTCATCGTCGGAGTCGCCGTACCACAAATCCTGGTCGGGATTGTACATCCAGTAATCACTGCTCAGGGAACTGCCACGCGAACCGGTAGCCACAAATCCCCTGCCCCCGATGGTGAAAGACACGGCTTCGGAACGCGTAATGGCATAATCATCGTCATAGTCATTATCGGAATCCGTATCGGCAATGTCGCGTAGCTGCGTCCAGGCGCTTCCGTCGAATTTCCAGAAATCCACTAAGTCGGTACTGTTGTTCCTGCCGCAGCAGACGTATGCCACATCGTCGATAACGAAAGCCGTACCGAAGTAGCGCTTTTCACCCCCGTAACCGGTTACGGCTTCCCACTGCGAGCCTTCCGCACCGGTGGGGTTGAAGCGGTAGAAGTCCATCTTGTAGGCACTTTCGCTGCCGGTGGCATCATTGTTGCGCCCTGTGCCCACATAGCCATATCCGCCTATGCTGAAAGCCAATGCCCCGTCGCGCACTCCACCTTTGAAGTCGTCTTTCCGCGTCCAGGTATCCGTAGCCGGGTCGTACTCCCATGTATCTGCCACGCAGTAGGAAGAGGAACCATCCTTGACGGAACCCGTAGTAATGTACCCCTTACCGTTTGCAGCAAAACCGGCAGCAGCCATACGCCCCACAACGGGCATATCCGCACACTGCGTCCAACTGTTTCTATCCATATCATACTCCCAAAGGTCGTTCAGGTAATCCTTGTTCGCCCCATAGAATCCGCAACACAGATAACCCTTGTTGCCGATGGTAAAGCTCGAAGCATAGGCACGGTACACGCCGTTGTAGCTTGCTTTCTTCCACCACTGTCCCTGCGTGTATTCATCGTCGTCCGTGCAACTGCCGGTCACGCATAGAGTTGCCAGCAGCATCATTCCTACTAATAGTCGATTCATTTTTCTTAGAATGTTTTTAATTACTAATCTTTTTGGTCGCAAAAATAAACCGCCCGAATCACAACGACAAAAATAACCGACGAACCGCTCGAAATTCCCGTTAAACGCCTTTACCGATAAAACACGCCCGATGGGCGATTTTAATAGGAAGATAGGAAAGTTTGATTTTCCTTTGCGGCGGGATTCACCACAGAGGACACAGAGGCGCACAGAGGGAAAAACAAAACGCGGATTCACGCAGATTTCCGCAAAGAGGAAAGACATGAATAATCTGCGTAAATCTGCGTGAATCTGCGTTTCTATCAAAAACTCTGTGAGACTCTGTGTCCTCTGTGGTGAACCCTTCAATTAACAACATAACAGCACTTATGAAGAATTTATTGCATATTCCGCTAATTATCATCCTCATCCTCTGCGCCTGCCAGGATGAGAACTCGGCATTGGGAAAAAGCCTCGTAGAGAGCTCTTTCTATAATGTATATGTAGATACCTGCTCGGTAGACATCAGCACCATCCTCTTGGATTCCATAGAAACCCGGGACGACAGCATCTGCCAACTGGGGCACTACCGGCACAGCGCATGGGGCGAAGTGGCGGCTACCTACTATGCCGAATATTCCGTCAGGAGCTTCACCCCCAACACAGATTGCACCTATACCCTCGACTCGCTCGTGCTGCGGATGGTACCCTCGGGACACTTCTGGGGAGACACGCTGACACAGCAGCGCATCACCGTCTACCAACTGAAGCACCCCATCGTGCTGGACAACGACGAAGACCTATACAACACCACCGTACTGCCGATGGAAGACACCCCGCTCTTCAGCTTCACCTTCACCCCCTGCCCGGGGCGGAAAAAGGAAGTGACCGTGCGCCTGCCCGATGCGTGGGGACGGCAACTGCTGAATGACCTCGTAGCCCAGGACGATTACTTCAATACCCAGGAGAAGTTCAAGAAGAAGTTCCCCGGACTGGCCTTCGTGCCCGAAACCGACGGGCAGTGCATCACCGGATTCATAGTGAACGACTCCGCCATGAGCCTCAACCTGCACTACCAGGAAGTATCCAACCAGCGAACCGAGCAGGTGCTGACCTTCAGCGTGAACACCCAATACGCCTACACCGGCATCCGGCGCGACCCCACCGGCACCTACCTCGACGGACTGCAAAGCGGAATAGAAAACCTCGTCCACTCCGGCGACATGGGTTACCAGGCCTATATGCAAGGACTGACGGGATATTACAACCAACTGGAATTCCCCTTCCTGAACGAACTGGGAAGCGCCGGAGAAATCGTCTCCATAGAAAGCGCCACCCTCTACCTCTACCCCCTCGCCCGAAGCTACAACGAAGTGAGCCAGTTGCCGCAGGACATACGCCTCTACATCACGGACGAGAACAACGTGCTGGAAGACTACGTGTACGGCAGCGACGGAGTAACGGTGCAAACCGGCAACCTCACCGTAGACCAATTCTATGGCAAGGAAACCTACTACTCCTTCGACCTCACCCAGTTCATCCGCAACAACTTCGGCACCTGGGGCATCAAGCGGCAGAAACTGCTGATGAGCCTGACGGACAAAGAAACCACCACCACCTTCAACCAGGTAATCTTCACCAATGCCCCCGACAAGGACCGGCAGTGCAGACTGGACGTAAGATTTAAAATATACAACGAGAAATGAGACATTCCTATCCCACCGCCCTCTTGCTGTGTAGCCTGTGCCTGGCAAGCCCCGCCGCCATAGCCCAAAACACCACCAACCTGCCCACGTCCATGTACGGAGTAGGCGAACTCAGTGCCAGTGACGGCGGCCGCTACGCCGGCATGGGCAACGTAGGCATCGCCCTGAACCGCATCGGGTTTCAGAATACCCTGAACCCGGCAGCCATCACCCGCATGGACAGCACTTGCTTCACCTTCGACGTGGGTGCATCGGCGTCATACGCCCGCTACTCCTTCCTGAGCGAGCACAGTTCCAACGCTACCGGAAATCCCAACCGCATCAGCATGGGTTTCCGCATTCTTCCGCGCTGGTATGCCATCGCGGGCATGGCGCCTTATAGCAGCGTGGGCTACGTCATTCAGACCGAAGAAGCGGTGGAAGGCGTGCCCGGCAAGTACACCTATTCCCTGTTCGAAGGCACGGGGGGATTGTATCGTTGCTACATCACCAACGCCTTCGCACTGACGCGGCAGTGGTCCGTAGGCGTGAACCTGGGCATGATAGCAGGAACCGTAACACAGAGCGAGACGCAGGAAAGCGCCGTTGTGAAGTACGAATCCTCAAAGCGCGCTTTCTACGCCGACTTCGGAGTACATTACGAATTTGCCGCCACCGGGCAACGGACGTGGGCGGCGGGAGTCGTGTTTGCGCCTTCCTTCCGTATCAACCATGACAACAAACTGACTTACAGCAATTCTTCCACCAGCCAGGGCGTGGACAAGGGTTATCACAGCCGTACGCAATACCTGCCCACCCACCTCGGCGCCGGCGTCTCCACAACCACCCCGCGCTGGGTGCTGACCGCCGACTATAATTACCTGGATTGGAGCCGCAACTCTTCCTCGTACACTTCCATGAAGTACGAGAACCAGCATAAGCTGAACATAGGGGGCAGCTACATCACCCAGCCCCGACTGCCACGCTCTACAGAACTGATGGGGGGAGTAGGATTCAGTAATTCTTATATTAACTTGAAAGGGGGGAAGATGCAGTATCTCGAAGTCAGCGCCGGAGCCAGCTTCCCGATCCGGTACTCTTATCTTTCGCTGGGCGCTACCTGGCGGAAGCAGATAAACTCGCGCAGCAATCTGATGCAGGAAAGCCGGTTCAGTCTGAATCTGAATCTGACGTTCGGGGAGAGGTTGTCGAAGGCGAAACTGAAGTAAATCGGAATTTACAGCACCGCCAACCCCGATACATATCCCTTCACCCGTTCGCGGTACGCATCACCGATAGGTACATCTTTCTGCTCAATCACTACCGAGCCTCGTCCTATGGCACTGATGCTGCACAGGCGGACGATAAAAGAACGGTGTATCCGGATAAACTCACTGGCAGGAAGTTTCTCTTCCATATACTTCATGCTGCACAGGCTCAGGATAGGTTTGGAAGAACCTTTGCAGTAGATTTTGACATAATCTCCCAAGCCTTCTATATAATTGATCTGTTCCAAATCCAGCCGCATAATACGGCTGTCGGACCTTACATAAATCACTTTCGGCGATTCTTCCTGGCTCTTGGAAGGATTCTGACCGGCAGCACCGCCCTCTTGCAAAGAGAACCAGCGTGCAGCCTTGCTCACTGACTGGAAAAAGGTAGAAAAATTGACGACGCCCGACAAGTAGTCCAAAGCATCGAGGCGGAAGCACTCGGCAGCATGGCGGTCGGTGTCTGTAATGAAAATAACACGGGTAGACGAGGACAGCAGCCTGCAAAAGTCCATCCCGTCAATCCCCCCTTCTTCTACGGGGTAGATGCCGACAAAGTAAACTTCTACTTTCGTCTCATAATAATCTTTCAATGCTTCAAGAGGATCTGCGTATTTCCCGCATAACGAAAGGAAAGGTATCTTGCTGATGTATTCTTCTATCTTTCCGGCAACCTCTATGTCTGCATGTAAAATGGCGCAATTCAAGTTCATGATTGTTCTCTATTTTTGCAGAATGGACGCGCCCATATCCGAAAGACTGCAAAGAGAAGAACTAAAATTAAGTTTTGTTTATAGTCGTGATTTATTTATTAACAAGGAAAGAAAGGCGAAGCCGATTATCCTTTCTTTGTTTTCTTTACTGTCCGCTTCATCTTCAGAGCATACAAGTTCAGTTCGATAGAAGACTCAGTTTCAGTCACATCACCGCCTTCATCAGCCATCAGCAAGTCATTCAACAATTCGCCACTACGCTGCATCAAGCTCTTCTGCTTTTCTTCGTCCGGCTCGGATGACAAAATATCAATATTGCGGGCAAGTTCGCGCAGGCGAGCGAAAGATTCGATAATAGCGAGGGTGGTAGCCACTGCACGGGGACTTTTCAGAATGGTGGCAAGCATATAAAGACCTTTTTCGGTAAAGGCTTTAGGAATAGAGCGCACCTTAGGAGACAACTTTGTGGTCGAAAATTTCGACCGCAAGTGTTGTATCTCTCTATTATTCAATTCAATAATATAACCTTCCGGAAATCTCTCGGGATTGTTCTTCACCGCCTCATTCACCCGCTTTGTCTCCACTCCATAAAGTATTGCCACATCACGGTCCAACAGTACCTTTTGTCCTCTCAACTCAATCAAGCAAGCCTCTATTTCTTGTTCCCGAATGATTTGTAAATTGTGTTCCATCTTCTTTTGTCAGGTTTAAGCCTGCAAGATACGACAAGTATTCTGTCATTGTACTCTTTCCTTGTCTTTTTTGTGTAAAAACATTCAATATTATCCTTTTCTCTCTCCCAGCAACCGGATAAACTCTTCTTCCTTCACCGGAAGCAATGCCAGGCACTTCCCCGCCCCGTACTTCACCAGCACGTAGCGCATTACGGCAAACCGTCCTATCTGCATGGAAGAAGCGCGCTCTACGGAAATGATGTCTTTCAACAGAATCTCTTTGCCACGCGAGAAACGACCGAAGAACAGAACCAGTTTCCCGTCGGGGGTGATTGTATAAGTAGTATGAATCAGCCTCTCAATGGAGACTATCAGCCAAAGCATGGCTATAACCGCTACGAGAATATGCTTCTCCCACAGCCCGAAAACAGCCAGGGCGGCTATCATAATCAAGAATAAATACTGACCCACGGCGATGCGGGCATGGAAAATACGGTTCATAATGTCAGATTTTTGCGGTAAAGGTAGGTATTTCTGCGAATTAATGCGGACAGATGGCACAAGGAATGTAGTTATTTTGTAGTTTTGCAACATCAAATATACAAACCTATGGTAAGAAAGTTCGATTTTCTCGTTATCGGCTCTGGAATTGCCGGTATGAGTTTTGCGCTCAAAGTGGCGCATAAAGGAACAGTAGCCCTCATCTGCAAGGCAGGTCTGGAAGAGTCAAACACCTACTTTGCACAAGGTGGTATCGCCTCAGTCACCAATCTGAAAGTAGACAATTTTGAAAAACATATAGAAGACACCATGATTGCCGGCGACTGGATCAGCGACCGCGAAGCCGTGGAGAAAGTAGTGCGCAACGCCCCCAAGCAGATAAACGAACTCATCAACTGGGGAGTGAACTTCGACAAGAAAGAAAGCGGAGAATTCGACCTGCACAAGGAAGGCGGACACTCCGAGTTCCGCATCCTGCACCACCAGGACAATACGGGTGCAGAGATACAAACCAGCCTGATCGAAGCTGTGAAACAGCATCCCAACATCACGGTATTTACCAATTTCTATGCCGTAGAAATCATCACCCAGCACCATCTGGGCATCATCGTCACCCGCTACACTCCGGGCATCAAGTGCTACGGCGCTTACGTGCTGAACGAAGCCACCGGCGAGGTAGACACCTTCCTCTCCAAACTGACCATCATGGCTACGGGCGGCTGCGAAGCAGTGTACCGCAACACCACCAATCCGCTGGTTGCCACCGGCGACGGCATTGCAATGGTGTACCGTGCCAAAGGCGCGGTGAAGGACATGGAGTTCATCCAGTTCCACCCCACCGCCCTCTTCCACCCGGGCGACCGCCCCTGCTTCCTCATCACCGAAGCGATGCGCGGCTACGGCGGTGTGCTTCGTACGATGGACGGCAAGGAGTTTATGCAGAAGTACGACCCGCGCCTCTCACTCGCCCCGCGCGACATCGTGGCGCGTGCCATCGACAACGAGATGAAGCAACGCGGTGACGACCATGTCTATCTGGACGTCACCCACAAAGACCCCGAAGAAACCAAGAAGCACTTCCCCAATATCTACAAGAAATGCCTCTCGATAGGTATCGACATCACGAAAGATTATATCCCCGTAGCCCCTGCAGCCCACTATCTCTGCGGCGGTATCAAGGTGGATTTGGACGGGCAGAGCAGCATCCGCCGCCTGTATGCCATCGGCGAGTGCTCCTGCACCGGGCTGCATGGCGGAAACCGCCTGGCTTCGAACTCATTGATTGAAGCCGTGGTCTATGCCGATTCCGCCGCCAAGCATGCCCTGAGCGTACTCGACCGATACGAATTCAACGAGGATATTCCCGAATGGAACGACGAAGGAACCATCTCCAACGAAGAGCGTGTGCTCATCACGCAAAGCATGAAGGAAGTGAACCAGATTATGGAAGCCTACGTCGGCATCGTCCGCAGCGACACCCGTCTGACGCGCGCCTGGAACCGCCTCGACATTATCTACGAGGAGACTGAGAAACTCTTCAAGAGCAGCAAGGCCACCCGCGAACTTTGCGAACTGCGCAACATGATTAATGTGGGCTATCTGATTACCCGCCAAGCCATGGAACGCAAGGAGAGCCGCGGATTGCACTACACAATAGATTATCCGCACGCGAAGAAGTAACACACCAAACAACCCGAAAGCATGAGGAAGAGATTTCGCGCACTCATACTTTTCTGTTTAATAGCAAGCTGCCTTCACAGCCAGACGATGGACGACAACGTCGTTATCAATAGCTGTGAAGACAGCTATGTTTTTATGGAAGAAGGGGGAAATGCCGTAGTCCGCAACACCCTGAAAACCGAATATGAAGCCCTGCGCATGAGTGCCGATATACAGCCTTACGTCTGCTACGGCGAATTCATCTCCCTGGACAATGCCAAAACCAAAGGCATCTTTGCTCCCAAAGCCATCCATCAGAATGCCACGCCGGAGAACGTATTCTTCGACGATACCCGCATCTGCTACTTCAACCTCTCCCTGGACAGGCAAGGCAAGAAGGCAAGCGTGGAGTTCAATCGTACCTTCCGCGACCTGCGCTACTTTACACGCATCTACTTTCCCGAAGAGTACTTTATCCGTGAGAAGCGTATTTCAGTCACCATCCCCGCTTCCCTCTCCCGGTTCCGGTTGATGGAGAAGAATTTCCCTCACGGTATCCGGTGCGAGAAGAGTGTGAACAAGGAAGGAGATTCCCTCTTCGTTTACACCTTGAAGGCGCTGCCTGCCATGAAGAAAGAGGAAAACGCTCCCGGTAGCAGTTACCTCTACCCGCATCTGCTGATAACGGGGTCTTTTACTGATACACAAGATATGTACCGCTGGCTGAATGGGTTGGCAGAAGTAGATTGCACCCTGCCCCAAGCTGAAACATTGCTGGCGGAAATCACCGCCGGATGCTCCACCGAGATGGAAAAGATACGCCGCACCTACTCTTACGTGCAGCAGAACATCCGCTACATAGCCTTCGAAAGCGGACTTGCCGGACATCAACCCGACCGCCCTGCCGAAGTGCTGCGCAAGCGTTACGGCGACTGCAAAGGCATGGCCCTGCTGCTGCGTACCCTTCTCCAGGCACAAGGCTTCGATGCCCGGATGGCTTACATCGGCACAGACGACATCGCCTACTCCCCCGACGAAGTGCCTACGCTTGCCACTATCAACCATGCCGTCTGCCTGCTTTTCTATCAAGGACAAACCTATTGCCTGGATGCTACCCACCGCTACATTTCGCCGGAAACCATCCCGCAGGAGATACAAGGGCGAAAAGCACTGGTAGAGGACGGAACGGACTGCCTTGTGCAGACCCTTCCCCGACCGGAAAACCCTACTGCTACCGATAGCCTGCATTACCATTATCACCTGACCGATGCACCGGCACTGGAAGGCATCGCCACCCGCACCTGTACCGGCGAGCATCAGGAACTGCTGCTCAGTCCCTACCTCAGCCAGTCCAAAAAGTATCCGGACAAGGTAGTGAACACCACCGCCGTGCAGTTTTCCGACGGGGAACTCTACCTCGAACCCGACCCGCACGATGACTTCTTTGCCCAGTCCATAGATACCACCCGCCGCCAGCATGATTATCTGTTGCCGTGGCGATGTCACATCGTCCGTGAAGTGGAGATAGACATTCCGCAAGGACGAACCGTCTCCTATCTGCCGCCGGACTTCCATATCGATACGGAACAAGGATTACTAAGTTGTACTTACCGCGTAGAAGCAGGCTGTATCCTCTTCCGCAAGGTAATGGAGATACGCAAAAGGCACATTCCACTGGCGGTGATTCCTGTCTGGAACGATGCTCTGCGCCGCTGGAAGAAGGCTTGTGAAGAACAAATCATAATCAAATAACCATGAAAGCAACACATCACTCCCTGAAAGCAGTACACCTACTCCTATTCTTACTTTTCGCTTCGACCGTAAGCGCCCAGAAAGAAGACGAGAAATATGCCGCCTTCGCCCGTGAACTGCGCAATGAAGTATGGGCGATGGAGCTCCCCGGCTTCGACAACATAGCCATACCCGAAAAATATAAGAGCGCCCCCGCCGTTATCCTTGCCGCACACGACCGCCTGGAAGTAACGCGGAAAACCAAACTCGACTGGTGGGGAACAGGGCTGACCAAGCAGCAGATTACCTGCCGCGGCATCTTCCGCCAACTGGTCTACATCAATAGCCAAAGCGCCCTGGAAGAGATGTCGGAATACAGTTTTCTTTCACAAGAAAAGAAACGCTACACCCGCAACGAACAACAGCGGGTGCTGGGCATACGCATCTTCAAGCCCGACGGAACCATCAAGGAAGTAGACCCCGAAGAATTCCTGGAAACCGACGAGAGCCGCCAGGCACGAAGCCGGGGCAACATCCTGGAGAAGTGGCAAAAGGTAGCCGTTCCCGGACTGGAGATAGGCGATATCATCGACGTTTTCTTCGCCAAATACGCCACCCTGAATGACCAGAACCTGGAACCTTTCAGTTTCTACTTCAAGGAACAATATCCCTTGCTCACCTACTCCATACATTGCGAAATAGACCCTAAGTTGAGCACCTTCTACCGCTGCCTCAACGGCGCTCCCGACTTTGACCAAAGCACCGACAGCGAAGGAAACCACATCCTCGACCTGCGGACCATCACCCCCAGGCATCCCATCCCCGGTCTGTGGTACAACGCCGCCCGACAGATGCCCATGATTCAGATGTTCATTTACAACAGCAAGACTCCATACGCCTGGATGCCCCCCAGCGTCCGCCGGCAAGGACTGCATGCCAACCCCAACCCGCAACTGATTGTCGAAGACACCCGCGCCGCCATGAGAGCTCCCGGCACCAACTGGTCCGGCCTGCGCAGCGGACGGAAAAACGAAATAGCCAAAGCCCTCAAAGCCCGCCAAGCCGAAGGATGGAGCGACGAGAAGCTCATGGACTACCTCTATCAATACTGCTACTACCGGTATATGGAAAGCGGCGCAGACTACACCCCCGCCAGCTTTATCCTGCTGATGCACGACCTTCTGGAGAAAGCCGGCATAAGCCATCAGGTAGGCATCACCACCAAGGACAGGCAAGTCCCCCTCAGCCAACTCATCAGCTATCACTACACCGTTTGGTTCATCCGGCTGGAAGCCAATGGAAAGTGCTACACTCCCCCTGCCTGCTACGCCGCCCCCGGTGAAATCCCCGCCAACCTGCAAGGTGAAGACGCCATTCTGGAAGGTAATGTCCGGTTCACTCTTCCCATCGCCAAGCCCGAAGAGAACCGGGACGTAGCCACCATCACCGCCTCTATCGAGGAAACCATGCTACACATCAAACGCCGGGAAGAGATGACCGGCGCACTGAAAGAGCCTTTCCAACCCTACCTCGTACTGGACGAAGACCTCTACAACTCCCTGCGCCGTATGCTGGGCATCACCACCACCATCTTTGACGAAACCAAAGAGAAATTCCATGCCGACCTGCGCGAGAGCTACCGCCGCGACCGCGAACAGGAGAAAGAGCGTTACCGGAGCGAAATCATCGGCTATCACGATTCGGACGAAGGAATAGGCACGGACATCGGCTATCGCCTTCTCAGCATCGGTAACCGTACGGACAGCACTGCCTTTGCCTACGAGGTGGATTACTCAATAGACGGTTATGTGAAGAAAGCAGGTCCTAACCTCATCCTTTCCATAGGCCGTCTGATAGGTTCGCAACTTGAATTTAAGGGTGAACAACGCCTGCGACAAGAAGATATTTACTGGGAAATGCCCCGCAGCTACGGATGGAACATCACAGTCCGCCTGCCCGAAGGCTGCCAAGTCTCCCCCGAAGGACTGGAAAAGCTGAATATACAAGTGGAAAACGAATGCGGCGCCTTCATCGCTCAAGCCACCTCTGAAAGCGGCACGCTGACCGTGAAAGCCGAAAAGCGCTTCAATCATAAAGTAGAACCGGTAGCGAATTGGGAAAAACTGCTCGAGATAATAGATGCCGCCAAAGCCTATGAAGGCCTGTCGGTAGTGCTTAAGAAATGAGAACGTACGGAATGAAAAAACGCCCGAGAGCTTCACATGAAAGCCTTCGGGCGTTTTTATAATTATGTAAACCAGTTATTCTTACCAGTTCTTTTTCATCACTTCGAAGTAAGCCTGCGGATGCAAACAAGCCGGACAAACCTGGGGAGCTTCTTTACCGGTGTAAATGAAGCCACAGTTGCGGCATTGCCATACTACCTCGCCTTCCTTGGCAAATACGCTGGCAGTTTCGATGTTCTGGATAAAAGCGCGATAGCGTTCTTCGTGTCCTTTTTCAGCAATGGAAATATTGCGGTACATCAAAGCGATTTCGGGGAAACCTTCTTCGTCGGCAATGTCAGCGAATTTAGGATAATCCAATGACCATTCTTCGTGCTCACCGGCAGCAGCTTCCTGAAGATTCTGAAGAGTAGTACCGATGATACCTGCGGGATAGCTGGCAGTAATTTCTACCATGCCACCTTCCAACCATTTGAACATACGCTTTGCGTGTTCCTTTTCCTGGTCGGCTGTTTCTGTGAAGATAGCAGCGATTTGTTCGTAACCTTCTTTCTTAGCCACACTTGCAAAATAAGTGTAACGCATTCTTGCTTGTGATTCACCGGCGAATGAAGTCAGCAGATTCTTCTCTGTCCGAGTTCCTTTAACACTTTTAGCCATAGTTTCTTTTTTTATTAGTTAATGTAATTACGTATAAATGTCGTTCGTTTTGTTTATCAACACTACAAAATTACGAATTAAGTTTGAAAAAAACGTAACTTTACTTCATCGGATTTATCTATTAAGTGATAGGAAAAAACTATCATACCCGATAACCCGAAGAAGTCCTCTGTAGCTCTCATCTAATTAGAAACAACAAAGAAGCCTGCATTTGTGTTCACTAATCTATAAATTAATACATTATTTTACTTACTTTTGCGGCTTATTTCTATGGACAGCTTATTTAAGCGTATAATTAAAGTAGATTATAATGAAAGCGTTCGAATTCAAACCGAAGCTATACACAGCTTTAAAGAATTACTCGAAAGAAACATTTATGGCCGACCTGATGGCAGGTATCATCGTCGGCATCGTAGCCCTGCCGCTTGCCATTGCATTCGGCATCGCTTCAGGAGTATCGCCGGAGAAAGGCATCATCACCGCCATCATTGCCGGATTCATCATTTCGCTATTGGGCGGAAGCAAAGTACAGATTGGCGGACCTACCGGTGCATTCATCGTCATCGTTTACGGCATCATCCAGCAATACGGAGAGTCGGGACTGATTGTAGCCACGCTGATGGCGGGCGTCATCCTTATCTTATTGGGCGTATTCAAGCTGGGGGCAGTCATCAAGTTCATCCCCTATCCTATCATTGTAGGGTTCACAAGCGGTATTGCCGTCACTATCTTCACTACACAGATTGCCGACATCTTCGGACTGACCTTCGGAGATGAGAAGGTTCCGGGAGATTTCATCGGAAAGTGGATGATTTACCTGCGACACTTTGATACCGTGAATGTGTGGAATACAGTGGTAAGCATCGTCAGTATCTTTATTATTGCCATCACGCCCCGGTTCTCGAAAAAGATACCCGGTTCGCTTATTGCCATCATTGTGGTAACTGTGGCGGTATATCTAATGAAGCAATACGGTGGAATCAGTTGCATCGATACCATCGGCGACCGTTTCAGCATCCGTGCCGAACTGCCGGATGCCGTAATGCCGTCGCTGGACTGGGAAGCGGTGAAGAACCTGTTTCCCGTTGCCATTACCATTGCCGTACTGGGCGCTATCGAGTCCCTGCTCTCTGCCACGGTGGCGGACGGTGTGATTGGCGACAAGCACGATTCCAATACCGAGCTGATAGCACAAGGAGCTGCCAATCTGATTACGCCGTTATTCGGTGGTATCCCCGCCACCGGTGCCATTGCCCGCACAATGGCGAATATCAACAACGGGGGTAAATCTCCCGTTGCCGGTATGGTGCATGCTGTGGTACTGCTGCTTATCCTGCTGTTCCTCATGCCGCTGGCGCAATACATCCCGATGGCTTGCCTGGCGGGAGTGCTGGTAGTGGTATCTTACAATATGAGCGGTTGGCGCGTATTCAAAGGATTGCTGAAGAACCCGAAATCGGATGTCACCGTACTGCTGATTACTTTCTTCCTGACGGTAATCTTCGACTTGACCATTGCCATTGAAACAGGGCTTGTCATTGCCTGTGTACTCTTTATGCGCCGCGTCATGGAAACAACCGAGATATCGGTCATTAAGGACGAGATAGACCCGAATGCAGAATCGGACGTTGCCCTACACGAAGAGCATCTGATAATTCCGGAAGGAGTGGAAGTGTACGAAATAAACGGCCCGTATTTCTTCGGCATTGCCACCAAGTTCGAAGAAGTGATGGCGCAACTGGGCGACCGTCCCAAGGTACGCATCATCCGTATGCGTCAAGTGCCTTTTATCGACTCTACGGGTATTCATAACCTTACCAGCCTTTGCCAGATGTCTCAGAAAGAGAAGATAACCATCGTTCTCTCCGGTGTTAACGAGAATGTGCACAAGGTATTGGAGAAGTCCGGCTTCTACACCTTGTTGGGTAAGGAGAATATCTGTCCGAATATCAATGTAGCGTTGGAACGGGCAAAAGAAATTCTATGATTATCACTTCATGATAATCACATCCTATAATTGCAACTAAACTATGGCAAAAAGAAAGAAGAAGAAACAATCGCAAGGTGTCTATTATCTGATACTGTTCATCTGCATTGTTTGCCTTGCCTACGAACCCGTTACAAAGGCTCTGTCTGACGGCAAACAAACGGTGGAAGCTCCTGCAAAGGTAGAACTTCCGGCAGACGTCCGCCTCGAAATACCTGCAAAGTTGAAGAACACTTCCGAACTAATTCTGCACCGGAAAGGCTATACCGTATCTTATAATAAAGACTTGAAGATACCCAACTGGGTAGCTTGGGAACTCACCCCCGAAAAGCTGATAGAACGCGAAAGCCGTACGGACAAGTTCCTGCCCGACCCCGACCTGCCCGAAAGCGAAGCCGTGACTACCGACGACTATAAAGGAGCCGGCATGGATCGCGGCCATATGTGCCCCGCCGGCGATAACCGCTGGCACTGGAAAGCCATGCAGGAGAGTTTCTACATGACCAATATCTGCCCGCAAAACCACAACCTGAACCGTGGAGACTGGAAAGAACTGGAAGAAGCCTGCCGCCATTGGGCACAGAAAGAAGGAAAGATATACATCGTCTGCGGCCCTATCCTTTATGACCAAAAGCACCGCACCATCGGCAAGCGGCACCGGGTCACCGTACCCGAAGCCTTCTTCAAGGTAGTGCTCTGCACCGAAAGCAATCCGCCGCGAGCCATCGGCTTCATCTATAAGAATGCTTCCGGCAATCATCCGTTGGATGCTTACGTCAACACAGTGGATGAAGTGGAACGGATTACAGGCATCGACTTCTTCCCCGCCCTGCCGGATGAGCTGGAGAACGAGGTAGAAGCGACGTATGATTTGAGTCTTTGGAAGAAAAACTGATTGCTTATTCCCTCTATCTACGTTTATTCCTCTTACTTACGCTTATTCTCTTACCCAAGCTCCGGTAATCTCCGCCACATACAGGTGGTGAAATCCGCCATGAGCGCCGCCATACCATTGTTTGACGGTTTCGGGATGGATGAAGCACTCTTCTTTGATCGTATCGGTATAGAGCTTGCGGCATTCCAGGCTCAGACGACCTTGCTCAAAGAGGATGTTTCCTTTTTCGGTTACGATAGGCTTTAGTCCGGTTTCCTTTACCTTATCCACTTCCCTACCCGACTTGCTGCCGCATACTTTATGAATGGCCCTGTTCTCTTCGCCCAGGAAAGAAAGTGTGAAGTAATCACTCTTTTCGGCAAATCCGAAAGTATAGCGCTCCGGGCGGATAAAGACAAATACCACCGGTTTGTTCCAAAGGAAACCGATGCCACCCCAGCTGGCGGTCATGGTATTAAAATGCTCCTGGCTGCCGGCTGTTATCAGCATCCACTCCTTGCCGATGGCTTCGAAGAAGTTCTCGTTTAGTTCTTTGATTGCAATTGGTTTCATAATTCAATGTATATGTTCGTTTATATCAATAGGAAACACTAACCGGTATCCCCGCTCCCTTCACCAGTTCCGCTATGCGGTCCAGCTCTTCGTGCGTGGCTTTCTGCAAATCCTGGTCGGGTGTTTCGCGGTCGATGGTATAAATCATCACCTGGCGGGGAGCGATTTCCTTGACCGCTTCCAGCCAGGGAAGAACGTACTTATCGGAAGTATTATCCACATCCTTGCCTTCATATCCCCCCTTCATAAACATAGTCTGTATGATGCAATTGCCTTTGAACGCCTTCATACCATCTATAATAGAAGCAACCGAATACTTGCCCGTAGGGCGGTCTACTTCACGGATATACGTTTCGTCCACCGTATCCAGTTTCAGAATGTTATTATCGATCTTACTCAAAGCCTCGAACACGGCAGGGCGATGGATAAACGTAGAATTGCTCAGTACACTGACTTTAGCTTTCGGAAAGTACTTATCGCGCAAGGCAAGCGTATCTTCTATGATTTCAGGGAAATGGGGATGCGCCGTAGGCTCTCCGTTACCGGCAAAAGTCAGCACATCGGGCGTAGGCCCATTCTGCTGCATATCCAGTAAGCGGGCTTCGAGTGCCGTGCGTACTTCCTCACGTGTGGGCAACGCCTGCTTGGGGCGGTGGTCTTTATTGAAACCGCATTCGCAATAAATGCAGTCGAACGTACATACTTTACCATCTGCCGGCAATAAGTTAATCCCCAATGATACTCCCAAACGGCGGGAATGAACAGGACCGAAGATGGGAGACGGATAAATGACAGTCATATTACTTACGATTAAACGAGTTATGGGACAAAGTTAGCTAAAACTTAACACGCAGTTGCATTTGCAAGTCCCCTTTTTTATTTCCTTCTATCAAGTCGTTGCCCGAACCGATGGCGTCGCGATCCTGATAAATGGTCTCTCCGTATTTAACGAGAAGCATCACAGCTTTGTTCAAATCGTAGCGCAGATGAGCCGAACAGCGGAAACCTCTGCCGGAAAAAGAAGGAGTATAGAAAGTATATAGCAATCCTTTCTCGGAAATGTAGACACGTGAGTCGTAATCGTCCGTATGGAAATAGCTGCCTTGCACAGATACGGATAAGGGAAAAGAAGGAAAGGCGTATGCACAGGACTGGGTGCACTGGTATCCCTGCCCGGCCGGCTTGCCCTGAGAATGAAAATGATTATAATCCAATGTGGTACGGAAGTGCCAGGCACCGGAAGTATAAGTCAGCCGATAGCGCAGGCGATGCTGGAAGATGGGAAGGATGGTTTTCCCGCTTGTCCCCGTCACATCCCTTTCTTTCTGCTTATAGCGATAATTGAGGTACATGGAGAGATTCCGTTCAGGAGAATAAGTAGCCTGAAACATACCGTCCACTCCCTGTGAAGGTTTGCTGATGCGATACTTCCACCAGGGAAAACTGAATAAATCCAGCGAGGCAAAAAACTTCCAATGAGCTACGGGAGTCGCTTCCGCCGCCAGATACCAGCCATTCTCATTCTGCGGCGTACTGCTCTCGCCGAAAGAACGGGCGAACATAGACCAGTAATCATAAGAATAATAACGATGGATAAGCAAGAACCGGTAGTCGGAAGACAGGTTATACCGCAACTGATTGAGCAAGGCATAGCCTTGTTTTCCAATCGCCGCCTCTCCTACCCATGCAAAACGTCCCAAACGATATTTATAATCAATACTTGCATTATAGAAGTCATTCCCATGCAGATTGTACTTTGCATACTTGTTTAATTTCGGTTCGTAAGGACGGTTAAAGAAATAATAGATACCGGTCACCCCTACTTTCAAGGAATTCTTTTCGTAAGCCACGTTGCCGCCCATCAGTTGTAGTGTAAAGGCATCCGCCTTATCCGCTTCCTTCTGCGTACGATGCAGCCCCGTTTTGTAGATAGAAGTAATCTCCCCGTCCTTCACCACTCCATCCATCGACCGATGGGAATAGAAAACCGAAAACTCCAAAGAAGGAAGTATCGCCACCGTTGCTGCCGCCCCGCGGAAATAATTGTATTCATCGGTAGAACTGTGCTTCTTTATCCCCCCGGTGCGATATTCCGAGGTGGACATAGAGAACGTCTTACCCAGCCGGAAGTCCGTACTCAACACCAATCCCTGCCCGAAACTCAACCGGTAACAGCCCAGTGCCAAAGCTTTCAGCCTACCCAGGTTCTTCATAAGAAAATAAAGGGAATAGTAATCGTACCCCTTCTCATCGTGCAAGGCAAAGAAAGGCTCCCCCGCATCCTTCTCCGCCGTAATCCCCACCTGGAGATAATCGCTGTAATGAAAACCATATCGCAGGGAATGATAAAAAGAAGGTCCCAGGTAGTTTTTCTCGTATCCTTTGCGGGTATAAAGAGGAACATCCGCCCGGGCAAGCGCTTCCTGCCTTCCATACTTCAAGATAGTTTTCAGGGCGGGATATCCCCTCTCCTCTTCCACAGCCTGCACGCAGACAAAAGGCAGCAGCAATTCGATGGTGCGTTTATCCATTTCCTCTACCAGTTGCAATTCATAAACGGTCTGCATCTGTCCGTGGATATAGATGTATGCCAAAAGATTCTCGATTTGAATATCCGTAAGGAACGGGAATTGTTCCAACTGACGTTTGGTGGCTGTATTGATATTGACAGGTTCTTGCAGATGCCGGGATAACTCTTCCAGTTCATCTTCCCAGTTAGTACCTTCTTCGCTCTCCATAGAGAGTTGTTCCAGGTTTTCTTCGAAAAGAAGCAGAGGTTGCTCCCTTCGGGATACGGGCGTATTTTGAGCTTCAAGTACAGGAGTCATCAGCAGCATACTCGCGAAGACTCCTATCTTGACAAATTTCATTTATAATAGATTCCTTTCGTGTTTACAGGGTCGCGAAGTTACCTTAAATAAGTTAATTGAACAAGGAAAAGTTAAAGCGATGCAGTGACATTCCAAAGAATGGTGTACTTTTGTGGCATGAACACGAGGCTTAACATAGTAATACTCATCATGTTTCTCTTCATTGGGAGCCTGAAATGCCTTGCACAGCAGCAACCCCCGCAGACTGAGGTGCAAAAGAGTATCTATCTTACCCCGATGTGCGTTTACGAAGGCGATACCATCCCTTACGTCAAACTCCCTACCGTCTATATCTTCAAACCGCTTAAGTTCAAGAACAAGCGAGAAATGAACAATTATTATAAACTGGTGCGCGACGTAAAGAAAGTACTCCCCATCTCCAAAGA
This sequence comes from uncultured Bacteroides sp., assembly GCA_905203765.1. Lineage (GTDB taxonomy): Bacteria > Bacteroidota > Bacteroidia > Bacteroidales > Bacteroidaceae > Bacteroides. The sequence goes on along the minus strand of CAJKXC010000001.1, from coordinate 158,591 downwards.
AGTGAACCGCGCCATCATCGAAACCTACGAATATATGATGACCTTGCCCAACGAAAAGGCACGCCAGAAACACATGAAAGCAGTAGAAAAGAGCATGAAGGAGCAATACACCCCCCGCATGAAGAAACTTACCTTTGCCCAAGGCAAACTACTGATAAAACTTGTAGACCGACAAACCAACTCCACCGGCTATGAACTGGTAAAAGCCTTCATGGGACCTTTCAAAGCAGGTTTCTATCAAACCTTTGCCGCCCTGTTCGGCGCCAGCCTCAAGAAACAGTACGACCCCACGGGAGACGATGCACTTACCGAACGGGTGATACTGATGGTAGAGAGCGGGCAGCTTTAGTTACTTAAAATTTATCCCCGCTTTTCTTGCCTGCGAATGTTGAAACTGCCTCTTTACATTGTACAGTTCCCCGTCTTTGATAAACTTTGAACCAGTTTGTTTAAACCAAAACGAAACGTTGTTTTCCACACATACCCGGCGAAGTTCCATTACCCAATCAAAGTCGCAGGGACGGGCTTCATAGCCCGATTCTCCACCGGCAACAACTTGCTCTATCCATTCTGAAATATGGTAAGGAGTCAGGTCTATCTTTTCCAATAACGGTTCGCAGATAATAATTTTATGTTTTATGGGAGCAGATTTGTAGATAGGAAGACGGTAATCGGCACATGCCTGGTTCTCTACCGTACAACAGATGGTTACGTTTTCGTATCCGTCACCCCAATCCCGGGGCAGACAGTCGGCAAAGCGGTCAATACGTTTGGTTATCATTAAGAAATGAAGGTCACTGCGCTGATGCATCATTTCCCATGCTTCGGCACGCCACACATCGGCATCTTCTACAAAGAAGTCGGAAGTAAAACAAGTATAAACCAGCGTTCCCGATGGTATTTTAAAGTCTCCGTTCCGTTTCTTCCGAAGGGGCAAATCGAAGTTTTTTGTTTGGGTTACTATTGAACTGTCCACATCCCTTTTGGCATCGCCACGATAAACATAGCAATGCTTGCACCCTGCACTCAGTTTATGGCAACCATGCCACAGATTCCACATCATTGACTTTTCTGCAATGCTGTTCATAGTATCTATATATTCGGTTTACTGCATCTATAGATCCAGCGTGCTGCGTCTATAGATCCCCCGCGCTGCATCTATAGATGCACTAAACAGGATATAAACAGTTTATTAACCGGGTTGTTAATCTCTTAATTTCTTGAATAAATCCCAAATGACAATGCCTGCCGTTACCGATACATTCAAAGAATGCTTTGTGCCGTACTGAGGAATTTCAATGCAGCCATCCGAATGATCGATTACTTCTTGTTGAACACCCTTCACCTCGTTTCCCATCACCACAGCATATTTCCCGGACTTGTCTAAAGTCAATTCATCCAGCATGATACTCCCTTCTGCCTGCTCTACCGAGTAAACGGTATAGCCTTCCGATTTAAGGTTATCAACAGCTTGTACTGCATTATCAACATACTTCCAATCAACGGTGAATTCTGCTCCTAAAGCCGTTTTATGCATTTCAGGATGCGGCGGAGTAGCCGTAATGCCACATAGATAGATACACTCGATGCGAAAAGCATCCGAAGTGCGAAATACGGAACCTATATTATGAAGACTGCGAATATTGTCCAATACAACTATCAGAGGCAACTTCTCAGCCTCTTTAAACTCTTCCGCACTGATACGGTTCAACTCTGTTATCTTCAGTTTACGCATAACAATTCGTTACTTTAATACATTGATTTATAATGCCTTGATAAACACTGGAGTTTGTCCTGACAGACACAAGTGTTTTTTCTTGCACAAAGATACTCCTTTCCGTTTATATCCCGGTTAATAACCGTTGAAAAGGTGTCAATAGAGCAGGGAAACATTTTTAAAGATTATACTTGCATTATTCAAAGTAATGCATATTACAACGCAGTAACGAACATTACAAAAAAGTTAAGAGAAATTTTCAAAGGCTATTTAAACACATTTTTCAGTATTATTCCATCGGTTTATAACTCTAAAGTTATTAACTTTGCGGTTCATCAACAAGATGTTAATGAAGTGAGATAACAGGACAATAGAGTGCTTATAATCAGTAGATAGATGCTGATTGCTTCGGTTAATAACAGATGAACAACGTTCTGCCGTGTACTAATAACTTCATAAGCAATAAAAATCGTATTTATTTGTTCACACTATTAACAGGCTATCATCACTATCAAAGGATTTTTAAAGAATAAAGAGAAATAAAAAATATAATTATGGATAATCTTATAGAAGCTATCAACCAACTGAAGAAAGAGAAAAACGCAGTGATCCTGGCACACTACTACCAGAAGGGTGAAATACAAGATATAGCCGACTACGTAGGCGACAGTCTTGCCCTGGCCCAATGGGCGGCACGGACGGAAGCGGACATCATTGTGATGTGCGGTGTTCACTTTATGGGCGAAACGGCAAAGGTGCTTTGTCCCGACAAGAAGGTGTTGGTGCCTGATATGGAAGCAGGCTGTTCGTTGGCGGATAGTTGTCCGGCGGATAAGTTCGGTCAGTTTGTCAAAGAGCATCCCGGATATACGGTGATATCCTATGTCAATACAACGGCTGCCGTGAAGGCGGTAACCGATGTGGTGGTGACTTCTACCAATGCCCGTCAGATTGTAGAAAGCTTTCCCAAAGATGAGAAAATAATTTTCGGGCCGGACCGGAACCTGGGGAATTATATCAACTCCATCACCGGAAGGAATATGTTACTATGGGATGGCGCATGCCATGTACACGAACAATTCTCGGTTGAAAAGATTGTTGAAATGAAAACGAAATATCCCGATGCAGTGGTGCTGGCCCATCCCGAATGCAAGAGTACAATACTGAAATTGGCGGATGTGATAGGTTCCACAGCTGCATTGTTGAAGTATGCGGTGAATCATCCCGAAAAGACTTATATTGTAGCTACCGAATCGGGTATCTTACATGAAATGCAGAAGAAGTGCCCGCAGACAACGTTTATTCCTGCTCCGCCCAACGATAGTACTTGTGCCTGCAATGAGTGTAGCTTCATGCGGTTGAATACGATGGAGAAGCTCTATAATTGTCTGAAGAACGAATCTCCCGAAATAAAGGTGGATGCTGAGATTGCAGAAAAAGCAGTGAAACCGATTAAGAGGATGTTGGAGATATCGGCAAAACTGGGATTGTAAAATAGGTTTGAATGGAAATAAGATATTTTGAAAATAGAAGTGATTGGCGGAAGTGGTTGGCTGACAACTTTGAAACTGCCAATGACATTTGGTTTGTATTTCCTAATAAATCTTCGGGTAAAAAGAGTATTGCATACAATGATGCTGTTGAAGAAGCTCTTTGTTTCGAATGGATTGACAGCACAATAAAGGCACTTGACAAAGAACATAAAATTCAGCATTTCACACCCAGGAACCCTAAAAGCACGTATTCGCAGGCTAATAAGGAAAGGCTTAAATGGTTATTGGAAAATAAGATGATACATCCTAAATTTGAAGATAAAATACGGAATGTTTTATCTGATCCTTTTATCTTTCCCAATGATATAATGGATAGATTGAAAGAAGATAAAATAGTTTGGGAAAATTATCAGCATTTCTCCGACACATACAAACGTATCCGAATAGCATACATTGAAGCAGCAAGGAAACGACCGGAAGAATTTGAGAAGAGACTAAATAACTTTATCAGTAAAACAAAAGAAAATAAAGTGATAAGGGGATTTGGCGGAATTGAGAAATACTATTAAAAGTGATGAAGTGATAAAGTGATAGGGTGGTAATTAGCTTAATATGCGGCTAATTATCACCCTATCACCTTTTATAATATCATTTCATCAGGAAGTTGCAGAGCTTGTTCACCCCTACTGCCCGATGACTGATCTTATTCTTCAGTTCATTTCCCATTTCGGCATACGTATGCGTATATCCTTCGGGAATAAATATAGGATCGTATCCGAAACCTGAGTTACCGCGTCTGGTCTTTGTTATTTCGCCTTTTACAATTCCTTCGAACAGGTGTTCCTTTCCGTTGACGATAAGGGCAAAAACAGTACGGAATTGGGCTTTCCGGTTCTCTATGCCTTCCATATCCTGCAGTAGTTTCTTCATATTGGCTTCCGAATTGTGTGCATCGCCGGCATAACGTGCCGAATATACTCCGGGAGCTCCGTTCAATGCTTCCACTTCCAGTCCGGTATCATCGGCAAAACAATCCAGTTGATAGTTATCGAAGATGTATCTTGCTTTCAGCAAAGCGTTTCCTTCGAGGGTATCGGCAGTTTCAGGAATATCGACCTGGCAATTGATGTCCTTCATGCTGAGAAGTTCTACCTTTTCTCCTAAGATAGCACTGACCTCTTCCAACTTATGGGCATTGTTGGTGGCAAATACAAATTTCTTTCTCATACTATAATCTCCTATATATTCGTGGTTTGGTAACGCAAGTTACTCTTATTTCACTTTGATGCGGTCGAATCCTTCTCCATAGACACCGATTACGGAGCTTTGGGAGATGAAAGCATTCGGATCGATGTCTTTCACCATTCGGAAGATTTCGACGGACTGGCGCTTATAGGCAAGCACTACCAGTACTTTTACGTTTCGTTTGCTGTACCAGCCTATACCGTCGAGTACCGTTACACCGCGATGGGTTTCTTTGGTGATGCGGTCGGCAATCTTCTCGTACTCTTTGGAGAAAATGAAGAATTGCACGGACTGGCGGGCACTGTTTACGATGTAATCCAGTACAAATCCGATGACAAACAGCGTTACAAAACCAAATATGACCCGTCTCCAGTCGTTGAAGATGAAGTAGCAGGAACTGATGATAACAACATCACAAGCCATTATCATGCGTCCCAAAGTGACGTCGTGGTATTTGTTGATAATGGCGGCGATAATGTCCGTACCGCCGGTACTTCCGTTACAGTTGAATACTACTCCCAGTCCGATACCGCACATTGTAGCACCTATCAGGCAAGCCATGAAGTCCTGTCCGGGTCCCAGTATTTGCGGGGGAACTCCATCCGCTCCATTCACCAGTACCTGGAAGAACCACAGGAAGAAGGTCAGTCCGAAGATGGCAAATGTAGTCTTGATACTGAACTTCGGTCCCAGTATTTTGATGGCAAACGTCATCAGGACGGCATTGATGATGAAATACGACCATTGGATAGGAAATCCGGTGGCGTAGTAAATGATAGCACCGATACCGGTAGTACCGCCGGTCGTAATCTGATAGGGGATAAGGAACGCTGCCCATCCCATGGCATAGCTGATGAGTCCGAAAGTGATGAAGACGTAGTCTCTCAACTCTCTCATCACTTCCGCTTTTGCTGGTTTTGTAATTCGCATATCTATTAGTTACAAGTTACAAGCTACAAGTTACGAGTGGCGAGTTAGGAGACAGACTTGTCTCTTGTAGCTCGTAACTCGTCACTCCTTTATTTAACAACGATGTTTACGATCTTCTTCGGCACTACGATTACCTTAGCGATGGCTTTGCCTTCTATCCACTTTTCAGAACGTTCGTCTGCCAATACAGCGGCCTGAATGGCATCTGCTGCTGCATCTGCAGGGAACTCCATGTTGAAACGTGCCTTTCCGTTGAAGGAAATGGTATAGTTAACCGTATCTTCTACCAGGTATTCTTCGTTGTGTTGCGCCCATTGGGCATCGCATACGGAACCTGTATTGCCTAACGTTGCCCACAGTTCCTCGCATACGTGGGGAGCGAAAGGAGCCAGTACGATAACAAACTGGTTCAGTATTTCCTTTTTGCTGCATTTCAATGTAAACAACTCGTTTACACAAATCATGAAAGCACTGATGCTGGTGTTGTAAGAGAACTGTTCGATGTCTCCCGTTACCTTCTTGATAAGTTTGTGCAGTGATTTCAGTTCTTCTTTGGTAACAGGTTCGTCCGTTACCATGTAGTTGTCATTGCGGTCGTAGAACAGGCTCCAGAACTTCTTGATGAAGCGGTGTACACCGTCTATACCGTTCGTATCCCACGGTTTGGATTGCTCAACCGGACCGAGGAACATTTCGTACATACGAAGTGTGTCTGCGCCGTATTTCTCTACAATCATATCGGGATTGACCACGTTGAACATGGATTTACTCATCTTTTCCACAGCCCATCCGCAGATGTACTTGCCGTCTTCGAGGATGAACTCTGCCGTTTCGTATTCGGGACGCCATGCCTTGAAGGCTTCAAGATCCAGGATGTCATTGGATACGATGTTTACATCCACATGGAGTGGGGTAGTGTCGTACTGGTCTTTCAGGTTCAGAGATACGAACTTATTGGTATCTTTGATACGATAAACAAAGTTGCTTCGACCTTGAATCATACCCTGGTTCACCAGTTTTTGGAACGGTTCTTCTACTGCCGAAACACCGAGGTCGTGCAGGAACTTGTTCCAGAAACGGGAATATATCAAGTGACCGGTAGCATGCTCGGTACCACCTACATAGAGGTCTACGTTACGCCAGTATTCATCTACCTTCTTATCGACAAGGGCAGTGTGGTTGTGCGGATCCATATAGCGCAAATAGTAAGCGCTTGAACCTGCAAAGCCGGGCATGGTGTTGAGTTCCAACGGGAAGATGGTAGTATTGTTTATCTTCTCGTTTTCCACTACGCATTTGTTTACAGTGTCCCAAGCCCACTTGGTAGCGTGTCCCAACGGGGGCTCACCTGTTTCGGTAGGCAGGAATTTGGCTACTTCGGGAAGTTCGAGGGGCAGACAGCTTTCGTCAATCATATAAGGCATTCCGTCCTTGTAGTAAACCGGGAACGGTTCACCCCAGTAACGCTGGCGTGAGAAGATGGCATCGCGCAGGCGGAAGTTTACTTTCACACGTCCCAGGTTATGTTCTTTTACGTATTTCTTGGTAGCTGCAATGGCTTCCTTGATGGTCAGTCCGTTCAATGAAAGGTCGCAATAAGGAGCAACACCTTCGCGCGGAGAGTTGCATACGATACCTTCCTTAGCATCGAAGCTTTCTTCGCTTACGTCACAGCCTTCTACCAACGGACGGATTTCCAGTCCGAAGTGTTTGGCGAAAGCATAGTCGCGGCTATCGTGTGCGGGTACAGCCATGATGGCGCCTGTTCCGTATCCGGCAAGTACATAGTCGCTGATCCAGATGGGCACTGCTTCGCCGGTGAAAGGATTCACGGCATAACTTCCAGATGGTACACCGGTAACGCTGCGGTCGGCAATGCGTTCACGTTCGGTGCGCTTCTTGGTGCGTTCCAGGTAAGCGTCTACTTCTGCTTTCTGTTCCGGGGTGGTGAGTTGCGGCACCAACTCGCTTTCGGGAGCCAATACCATGAAGGTAACGCCGAACATCGTATCTGCACGGGTGGTGAAGATGGTAAATTCGAGGTCGCTGTCCTTGACTTTGAATTGTATTTCGGCACCTTCGCTGCGGCCTATCCAGTTCTTTTGGGTTTCTTTCAACGATTCGGTCCAGTCGATGGTATCGAGTCCGTCCAACAGGCGTTGTGCATAGGCGGACACACGGAGACACCATTGGCGCATCTTCTTCTGGACAACGGGGAAGCCGCCGCGTTCTGATACGCCGTCCACTACCTCGTCGTTGGCAAGCACTGTGCCCAGTTGGGGACACCAGTTCACCATCGTTTCGCCCAGGTAGGCGATGCGGTAGTTCATCAGTATTTCCTGCTGTTCTTTTTCGCTCTTAGCATTCCATTCCTGGGCGGTGAAGCTGATTTCTTCGCTGCAAGCGGCATTCAGACCTTTGTTGCCGTATATGGCAAATGCGTCAATCAGCTCCTGGATGGGACGTGCCTGCTTTTCGTCGTTGCAGTAGTAGCTATTGAACATCTTTTGGAAAGCCCATTGAGTCCAGTGGTAATATTCGGGTTCGCAAGTGCGGATTTCGCGGTCCCAGTCGAAAGAGAAACCGATCTTGTCCAGCTGCTCGCGATAGCGGTTGATATTGTTGACGGTGGTAATTGCAGGGTGCTGTCCCGTTTGTATGGCATACTGCTCGGCGGGGAGTCCGTATGCATCATATCCCATGGGATTCAGAACATTGAAACCTTGCAGTCGTTTGTAGCGGGCGTAAATATCAGAAGCAATATATCCCAGTGGATGGCCTACGTGCAAGCCCGCACCGGATGGGTAGGGGAACATATTCAGCACATAGAATTTCTGCTTCTTTTCGTCTTCCGTCACTTGGTAGGTTTTATTCTCCACCCACCGTTTCTGCCATTTCTTTTCAATCTCCCTGAAATTGTATTCCATAATGGTATTTGTTAGTATATTGTTGAAAACACTGTTAGTTCTATGGTTTAAACCAGTTAATAACTGGTTAATAGCGGTGCAAAGTTACGGGTTTATTTTCAGATTTGTATATAAGTAGTATAAAAAACACTGCCCAACGCTTGATAATTCATTTTTTATTACCTATATTTGTGATGTGCTTTTAAAACTAATTTTTTGTTTGTAATACAAGTAATAGCTAAATTAGTTCAATAGGATTTTACAAGAAAAGATTTTTAGGATATTCCAAGGGATGAAGTCTGAGAAGATTCCATCCCTTTTTATTTAAAATGATGTATCTTTGCACGCAACTTACAGGCGGACAAACGTATGAATCCAAAGAAAAACTACACTTATCACCTGATTGCTATCTGCACAGTGGCAATATGGGGTCTGACATTTATCTCTACGAAAGTATTAATCGAGCACGGTCTTTCTCCTCAGGAGATATTCCTGCTGCGTTTTCTGATTGCCTATGTGGGCATTTGGTTTATTTCTCCCCGTAAGTTGTTTGCCGATAATTGGAAGGATGAGTTTTGGTTGTTCCTGGGGGGTATCACGGGTGGTTCGTTCTACTTTCTGACGGAGAATACTGCTTTGGAAATTACATTGGCAACGAATGTGGCATTCATTGTCTGCACTACGCCGCTGCTTACTACAATCCTTTCTCTGCTGATTTATAAAAAGGAAAAGGCTACCCGCAGCCTGATAGGCGGTTCTTTATTGGCATTGGTCGGAGTGGCGCTGGTGGTTTATAACGGTCATTTCGTACTGAAACTTTCTCCGTTGGGTGATTTCCTTACATTGCTTGCCGCTCTTTCGTGGGCATTCTACGGCTTGATAATGCGTAAGATGACTGATCGTTACAATATTATTTTCATAACCCGTAAAATATTCTTTTATGGTGTGCTGACTATTCTTCCTGCCTTTCTTGTCCGTCCCTGGCAGTTCGATATGGCAAGGCTGCTGGAACCGGCCGTTCTGTTGAATCTTCTGTTCTTGGGTGTATTGGCTTCCTTAATCTGCTTCGCAGTGTGGAACTTGGTGTTGAAGCAACTGGGCACGGTAAGGGCTTCCAATTATATTTATCTCAATCCGCTTTTCACTATGATAGGTTCTGCTTTCCTGCTGGGAGAGCAACTGACGATAATGGCACTTATGGGGGCTGTATTGATATTGAGCGGAGTATATTGTGCAGGGAAGAAGTAAAAGTGTTATCTTTGTCCGCAAAATAATGACAAGATGAAACTTCGTTCACTCTATATCCTTTCCATTGTGGGGCTGCTGCTGGTAATTGTAGTGCAGATTAAAGGCATGGGTTATGCTTATGATAGCACTAAAAGAGACGCGGAGCGTGCACTGAACGAATGTTTCCGGCTGGCTTTTATAGAGACGGTAGACAATGAAATAAACAAACTGCCTTTCCCCGAATATACTATTCCTTTCTATTCTTATATCCTCAAGGACAGTACGCAAACTTATGACGACAGAATCTTTTTAGAGTATCAGCAGGCAGCTTCTTTTCTGGAAGATGTGTACCATGTAACCATTCCGTTGGACGAAATGGGGAAATTGGTAGAGAAGAAACTCAAGTGGAAGAACATAGACAGGACGGTCAATATTCGTCCTGCATCGGACAGGAGCAAGCGCTCTGCCTATGTACGCTTCAAATCGGTTCTTTCCGAAACAGCCTGGCTGAATGAAAAGAAAGGAGAGAAGATTGAAGCCGCTATATTTTCCCCCTTTATGCCGATTATCAAGGATGTACTCTTTCTATTCATACCTACTCTTTTACTGATTGTTTTCCTGGTATGGAGCTGGGCAAAGCAGATGGATTCCATTCTTCGTCAGCAAGATGATATTGAGAGGCAGCGTTCCGTATTCTATGTGCTGGCAGAGAAAATGAGGCTGCCGATAGGGGAAGTGCGTAAGCAGATACCGGAAAAGAAATGGGAGGATATCGAAGCATCAAGTAAACAATTGCTTGATATGACGGAACATACACTTGCCGGAGCCAAAGAAAATGAGCGGAAAAGACAGGTACGTAAGCAGCATTCTTTTAAGGTGTTTTCCGTAATCGGCCTGGTGACTTGTTGCCTGCTATTGGTGGTGTGGTTTATGTACCTTTATCGGGCATCTGCCCGCGAAACGACCTATCAGGTGAATGATTGCTTTGAAGCATCGTTTTACGATGAAGTACTCAGGCGTCGCATTCCGTTGTATAGCTTGCAAGTTCAGAAAGAGGCAACCAATGATTCTATTGAAATAACGGAGTCCCCTTTTGCTAAAGAGCAGCGAGAATTCCTGGAAAAGGAACAGTCAGAATATCTTGTGAACACTTTGTATGTGGTACATGGATATAATTCCATCGACTTGAATTACCGTCTCCGTTCTGCCTTGATTATGCAACGATCCATCAATGAAAGAGAACTGGATATTCCCTTATCCATGCAATATCTTGATTCGGCTTTTTCTTCACGACTGAAGGAGAAAGGAATAATGAGTTATAGCGGTATCCGGCAATATCGCTACCCTTCTGATAGCACGGTATCACAAACCGGTTATTCTGCTACTACCCATATGGATATTCCTTCACGATTCATTCCTTTACAGGATGATAGTACGCTGTGTGTGCAAGGGTTAGTGAAGAATCCCTATCACTATGTGATACGTTCCGTATGGTATCTGTTCCTACCTCTTTGGTTGATGTTTCTGGTGATGCTCGATTGTATCTTTGGTCAAATGAAAATACTGCGGATGCAACGCCAGTTGGAACAATTCCAGAAAGATTTTACGTATGCCATGATACACGATATGAAGTCTCCACTCAGTTCCATCCTGATGGGTGCCCATATTCTGAGTAGCGGTAAGTTGGCAGACAAACCCGATAAAGAAGAGAAATACAAGCTGGCAATGACGGAAGAGTGCGAACATCTGCTGACGCTCTCCAACCGGGTGTTAATGCTGACCCAACTGGATGAAGGACATCTGCAACTACACAAGGAAGAAGTTCCCCTGCGCCCGTTGCTTGATGACCTGATTGCCAAAATATCTTTGAAAGCCAATAAGAAAGTAGAGTTTAATACCGTTTTCCATCGCTGTAAAACAGCTTATGCCGATGCTTTCTGTCTGAGGGAGGTGCTGGGTAATCTGCTCGATAATGCTATCAAATACTCCCGCGAAGAAGTGAAGATTGATATTATCTGCGAGTCGGAAAAAGGATTCTGTAAGATAAAGGTATGCGACAACGGATTAGGCATTCCACTGAAAGACCAGTTTCTTGTCTTCAACCGTTTCGAACGGTCCGCAGCAGCTGCCCGTAGTGAAAAGGGCGGGGCTTCCGGATTCGGTTTAGGATTGAACTATGTGCAGCAAGTGATGCTGGCACACGAAGGTAAGGTAGAGATAGAGAGTGAGGAAGGGTGTTTCAGCGAATTTACACTCTACTTTCCTGCCAAGATATAAGTTGTCGTGGTGCTATCCCGAACAAAAAGATGCGGCTACCGGAAAGTCCGAAGCCGCATCTTTTTGAATTTAAGAGAGAGGGATGTCAGAGTAACTTATTTGCTTGCCAGCAAGGACTCGCCCCAATAGATGGCATCATGCTCTGTGTCCAGTTTCCATTCGTTTTCTTTCTCGTTCCATTCGTAACTCAGATAGCGCATTGTACCGTCATTGAGCTGGTAAACGGCTTTTTCCTTGATGCTTGAGTAAGCGCTGTCTTTCTCGTTCCATAAAGCGTATTCGATGGTTACTTCATCGCTGTAGAAGAAGTTCAGGCTATGATGGTTCTCAAAGCGTTGCGTGTTTTCGTTCCACTTCAGCACTTCTTTGCGGGAAACGCGGCCGGCGTTGTCGTAGATGTAGTTGTACTTCACGTGGTTGTGCAGGTATTTGTCGTTTTCCACCTTGAATACGGTTTGTGTTTCCACACGTCCTTCGTTTGTTTCGGTGTTGTAGGCAAATTGGTTTGCACGGTTACCGGCTGCTACGTTTACTACAGATGTCATTGCGATGATTACTGAAATTACTAAAGTCTTCATAATTGTTTATTTTTTAAGTTATACATTTTATTTCTTGTTTTGCAGGGATTTGTTCCCTTTCGACATTGCAAAGATAGGGTTGGTCGAAAATCTTTTAGGTTATCGCAATGTTATCGTTACGTTAACGTAGAATTTGTTACTTTTGCAATATCTAATTAAAGTTCTAAAGAGTGAAATAGGAGATACGGGGTATGATAAAGTTATTATTGGTAGAAGACGATGCCAGTTTGAGATACATCATTCAGGGCGGTCTGGAAGATATGATAGGCGATTATGAAGTAATTACCGCCTGCAACGGCGAGGAAGGCCTGCGCCAGTGGAAGGAACACCGTCCCGACGTGATAGTATCCGACATCGAAATGCCCGTTATGGACGGCTATGAAATGGTGAAACGCATCCGTGAGACGGACGGCGAGACACCTATCCTGTTTTCCTCGGCACTGGTTTCGCCCAAAGACGTGGTGAAAGGCTATGAGATTGGTGCCAATAACTATATCAAGAAACCCTTTATTCCCGAAGAACTGGATGCGCATGTCCATGCCTTGCTGAAACTCTCCAAAGGCGAGAGGTCCAAAGATGAAAGCCAATGCTACAAGATAGGCAAGGACTATATGCTGGATGCCACCCATGCCACGTTGAAGCATTCTTCCGGGGTGAACAAGACGCTGACCGTGCGCGAAGCAGGCCTGCTGCAAATGCTTTGCGAAAAGCGGGGAGACGTGATTCGTCGTGAAGCTATTCTCGACAAATTTTGGAATACCGAGGATGATTATTTCGCATCCCGTAGCCTCGATGTATTTGTGACGAAACTGCGGAAACTGCTTGCCGAAGATGATTCAGTTACTATCAAGACGGTGAAAGGAGTAGGCTTGATGCTGATAGAAACTTAAAGGTATGGGGAGAAATGCGTATGAAACGGAAAGTAAATATCTCTTGTCTCGGAATCCGTTTAGGATTGTTCCTGCTGCTGGTTGTTGCTTCGCAACAGCTTTCTGCACAGGAAGACAGTACACGCTTTGCCCGCGACAGTGTGCGGATAAAGCCGGAAACCAACGAGCCTTTCTCCTCTTCCTTCGAACTTTCTCCTGAGATACTTGCCCCCTCTTCTGCATTGCCATCGGATTCTTCATATTCCATGCCCGACTTCTCGCTGAAAGAATCTCTTTATCTGCCTTATCACACTAATCCTTCTTTGCTTTTTAAGGGCGATTACAGTACAAGCGGCATGATAGGACAGTTCGGTCACGGCGCATTATTCGGCTCCGGCGGGCAGACAAGCGTACCGGGTATCGGGCGTTTCAACAATGCTTCGCTGATGTATCAGCATGCCCTTAACCGGCAACTGTCTTTCCAACTCGGTATGGATGCCATGAAAGTGAATATGATTCATGCTACCGGGCAAACATTCAGCGCATCGGGCGCCTTGTTATATCGCCCTTCCGAGCGCATTGCTTTCAAAGTTTTCGGTTCGTATGCTATCGGAAACACCTATGGGATGGATACCCATCGCTATGGTGCCACCATGTCGCTGGATATGTCCAGTCGCTTTGGCGTAGAGATAGGAGTGCAGCGTTATTACGACTCCATGCGTGGCCGTTGGGAAACTGTTCCCATTGTGATTCCTTATTATAACTTCGACAAATTCAAACTTGGACTCGACGTCGGCGGATTGCTGTATGAAATCTTCCGCGATGCCGTTTCCGGTGACAGATGGCGTGGCGGACCTACGATTGCACCACCTCGTTTTCAGATGCCGCCATTGCGGTAATTGTTTTCTTATTGTCCGCTTCTGTGCGGACAGTTGTCCGAAAGCGAACATTGCTTGTTTTCTAATAATCGTTGATTATCAGCAGTTTATTACTTTGGCACGCCAATTTACTATATATTGGCGAAGGCGGTTGAGAAAAACCAACCACCTGAAAACAAGAGTAATAACAATAAAAAATAACGATTATGAAAACGAACTTATTCTCAAAAGCAGTTGTAATGGTAGCCGTAGTAATGGCAAGTGTAATGAACTTCTCAGCAAGTGCAGTCAATCCTACCGAGTATGTAAAGAATGAAGAGATGACCGGCGAGTTAATGACCGCCAAGACCATCTTCCGTAATGAGGACGGCCACCTGTTCCGCCACCTTCGCTACACTTATACTTACGACAACGAAAACCGTGTATCAAGCAAGGAAGCCTCAAAGTGGGACAGTGAAAAAGAAGCCTGGGTTCCTTATTTCAAACTGGACGTTGAATATGCAGGCAATGAAGTAGAACTTAGCTACGCCCGTTGGAACTCCCGCAGCAACTCCTATGACAGCAAAGTGGAAAAGACAGTTTACGAAGTAAACGACGAAAACGCAAATATGATGCTTGCAAGTGCAAAATAGAATTGGTAAGCAGTTAATAATAAAGCCGGTTATCCGAGTGATATATACTCGATAACTGGCTTTCATATTGTCTGTTTGGCCGGACATTAGTTGTTTGCCATTTTTTCTCTTTCTCTTTTCAATGCCGATGGAACTTTCTTTCTACTTGGTATCTTAATGCTGGCATAGCGCAAGGGTTTGGGGAAACCTTCAGCCTCTCTACGAAGGAAATCTTTTACTCTATAAGGATTAAGCCGTTTGCCGGGCGGTAATTGGCGGTTACGATCCATATACCACAAAATGAATGCATACTCTTTTCTGATTTCAATTCGGCCTGCTGTCAGTAGGATGGCTCCTTTGTGTCCCGGATATGAGATATAGTATATTGATGCCCCATGATATAGGTACTTTACCCGCTGGTCGATGAAAGGGAACATGATGGTAGCACCGTTCCATCCCCAGAAAAGAGGTTTCGGCACCTCTACCATGCCTGTGAGGCGATGAAACGTAATTTTCCTTTTAGCTCTGTATATATGGAAGGCAATGTAGTATAGCATGATTATCCAGACGGCAAAGAATGCCAATACGGTGATGATAATCAAAAATACTGCAATGACATCGATAAACTCGTGGATGGGGATAATCAATTTGTCTGAATCCAAAAACGGTAATAGGAGCCAGGTGAGGAATGCCAGTCCGATGGTCAATCCGATAACGTAAAACGTACTTTCGGTTTTGGACGCAGTCCAGTCCAGCACCAATATTTCGTCGTCTATATAGGCATAATTATCGGCTGTGTCATTATCCGGCATCTCGCCTATCGGGGTGTGATAATCATCCTGCGGTGAATGTTTATCGCATCTTGTTGTAGTCATTTTACTTCTGAGTTTTCCAAACATGTGTAGTTGTGTGTTTAAAAAGTGCATACGTGCTTATAATAAATACCAAGGGCAAAGTTATGGAAAAAAATAGTATGACAGATGCTTTTCTACTCTTTTGTCCGCTTCTGTGCGGACAGTTGTCCGAAAGCGGACATTGCTTGTTTTCTAATAATCGTTGATTATCAGTAGTTTATTACTTTGGCACGCCAATTGACTATATATTGGCGAAGGCGGTTGAGAAAAACCAACCACCTGAAAACAAGAGTAATAACAATAAAAAATAACGATTATGAAAACGAACTTATTCTCAAAAGCAGTTGTAATGGTAGCCGTAGTAATGGCAAGTGTAATGAACTTCTCAGCAAGTGCAGTCAATCCTACCGAGTATGTAAAGAATGAAGAGATGACCGGCGAGTTAATGACCGCCAAGACCATCTTCCGTAATGAGGACGGCCACCTGTTCCGCCACCTTCGCTACACTTATACTTACGACAACGAAAACCGTGTATCAAGCAAGGAAGCCTCAAAGTGGGACAGTGAAAAAGAAGCCTGGGTTCCTTATTTCAAACTGGACGTTGAATATGCAGGCAATGAAGTAGAACTTAGCTACGCCCGTTGGAACTCCCGCAGCAACTCCTATGACAGCAAAGTGGAAAAGACAGTTTACGAAGTAAACGATGAAAATGCCTCTTTAATGTTGGCAAGCACAAAGTAAGATAATAAATAATTGTAAATAAGCCGGTTATTTGAGAGTTATAAGCTCAGATAACCGGTTTTTTATGTATTTTTGGGATGGATATCTCATTTATAGCGGTTCAGATTGACAGTTGGATTCGAGGTGATGATTTTGCAACAAACTTTAAGCCTCAGAACAATGTTTGTTCGCTAAAAGCAATTTAATTTTGCATTGACAAAACAATATGAACATATACGGTTATGAGAAAATTAATCCTTTTTATTTCATTAATGATGGCTTTAGAAGTTACTTCCACTATGAGTGCACAGACTGTTCCGCTATTGCATCAGGATGTTGGCGCAAATTCAAAACCTGAATGTGCTGATATGTTGGTACGCATTTCCGAGATTGAAGTTTATCCCCGGTATTTGCAGGATTATTTATCTTTTGCACTTACTGTCGGTGAGACGTCCGTGCGCGAGGAGCCCGGTGTAATAGCTATTTTTCCCATGGTGCAGCAACGCGACTCTTGCCAGATACGTATCATTGAGATATATGCCAATATGGAAGCGTATCGGCATCACATCACTACAACGCATTTTCAAACGTATAAGCAAGGCACACTTCATATGGTCAAGTCACTCGACCTGGTAGATATGATTCCTATGAACCCGCGTGCTATGCCTGATATCTTTTGCAAAATGACACGTAAAGAATATGAATAGCTCCCTGTCCAGATCTATGATTTATAACTAATAACAATAAAAAAAATCAGTGATTATGAAGCGTTTGATTATGATTTTAATGTGCGCAATCCCGTTCCTTTCATTAGGTGCGCAAGAGAAAAAAGTATTGGTAGCCTATTTTTCGTGCACGGGAAATACCGAATCTATTGCCAAGGCGATAGCCACGGAAGTTAAGGGCGACTTGTATCGCATAACACCGGAGAAGGCCTATACCGATGCCGACCTTGACTGGCGGAACAAACAAAGCCGTAGCAGTGTGGAGATGGGTGACGAATCATCCCGTCCCTCTTTGGCAGACAAGAAAGCAGCCGTAGGGGACTATGACGTTATCTTCATCGGCTTCCCCATCTGGTGGAACACGTATCCGCGAATCGTCAATACATTCCTGGAAAGCTATAACTTCCGGGGTAAGACCATTATTCCATTTGCCACATCGGGCAGCAGTTCCATTGCAAATAGTGAGAAAATGCTTCGCGAGCATTACGGAAAAGGCATTACCTTGAAATCCGGCAGGATATGCAATGATGGCGCAGAGGCAAGCAAGAAGTGGGCACAGGAAGTCTTGAAATAACTTCTACACAAAGTCTTATTTTCGATTTTATCCGTCACGCTGTCACGTTTTAAGGATTATCTTATTGATAATAAAACAATTATCGCGTGACATATATCCGTGACAGATGCCTAAATTCAGTTTTATCTGTCACGCGTGTCATAGTGTGTATCGTCCTGCCAATAGTCAAGGCTGTTGGTGGCAACAAAGGAAACTGGTAGTTCCAACGATTGAAACTCGCAGTTCCACTATAGTAAACTCCCAGTTTCAAAGGTTGAAACTGGGAGTTTCATTATAGGAAACTGTTGGTTTCAAAGGTTGAAACTGAGAGTTTCAATGTGTGGTTCATTTTGGAACTGACTTATCTCTTCGCAAAGAAGGTATATCCTACCATTACTACAAGTACAGCAACCCTGCAAAACTGAAGGAGATTGCAAGGGAAATCAGCACCATGTCCGGTGTGAGTGAAGGTAATTCTTATCTTCAACCTACCTTTTCGTTTCTGAATATTTCCTGTCTTAAAGAAGTAAAATCTTAAATTGGCGAGATTGGACAATGCTTCGTTATAATGAATTGTGTAACTTTGCTTTAAAAGAATATGGAAATATGCATAATAGTACGGAAAACATATATAAACAGAAAGTAAATCAAGTTCTTGATTATATCAGTGCAAATTTGCATTCTCCTTTGCAGTTAGGTGTAATTGCCGATAAGATAAATGTATCTCAACGCCAATTACTTCGTATTATGAGTTCTGTTTTGAATGAATCACTATATACTTATGTGGCGAGGCAACGTCTTGAACGGGCTGTGCTATATATGCAAACAGAGGAAATGAGCTTGTCTAAATTGGCTGCAATGGTAGGATATGATAATCCACAGTCTTTTTCAAAAGCATTCAAAAAACAGTTTGGTATATCTCCAAAAGCATATCTGAATGAGTTGAAAACTCGATTAGAGGGATATGTACAAAGCAGTGGAAACAGAAGTAGCCTACCATCTGAAATATGCAATTTTGAAGGATTAGAATTAGTCTATATCCGTATATTTGGCAAGTATGGAGAAGAAGAACCTTATGAAAGGGCATGGAGTAAATTGATATGCTTTCTAAAAGATAATCAGGCACTGACACCTGATACACGTTTTATAGGATTGAGTTTTGATGACCCCAATGTAACAAACCATAGTCTATGCCGCTTCTATGCCTGTGCATCAGTACAAAAGAAGGTTATACCTACCGGAGAGTTCGGCACAATCCGGTTGCAACAAGGTAAATATGCTGTCTATACTTTGAAAGGGAGTTGTACCGGTCTACAGGATTTATATAATAATATCAGTGTAAATTTTGAATATACTATTCGTCACGGGATGGCTTTTGAGGAGTACATAGGCTATTCAAAAGAGGATGGCAAAGAAGATATAACAAAAATATACATACCAATAAAATAAGAAACTTATGGAAACAAAGTATATCACTCTGACAAAAGAAAATATAGATGCGGAACACATCTGCTGTGCGTTCTCCGATAAAAAGTGTTCGGAAGGTTATGAACTAAAAAAGGCATGGTTAAAAAAGGAACTCGACAACGGATATGTTTTCAGACGATTGGATGCAAGGGCAAAAGTCTTCATAGAGTATGTTCCTGCCGAAAAAGCATGGATTCCGGTTGATGCGCCAGGTTACCTGATGATAAATTGCTTTTGGGTATCGGGGCAATATAAAGGCAACGGACATGCCAAAGCTTTGCTTAAGTCCGCCATCGATGATGCAATAGCACAGGGTAAAAGCGGTCTTGTTACAGTGGTGGGTACAAAGAAATTTCATTTCATGAGCGACACCAAGTGGTTACTCAGACAAGGATTTGAAACTATTGAAACGCTACCCAATGGTTTTTCGCTATTGGCTTTGAAGATTGCTGCTGCACAGAATCCGTCTTTTAAGGAGTGTGTGAAAAGTGGAGAATGTGAAGAGAAAGAGGGGCTGGTGGTTTACTATACCAACCGTTGTCCGTTTACGGATTATTATGTAAACGGTTCTCTATGGGTGTTGGCACAAGAAAATAATATTCCGCTAAAGATTATAAAGTTGGAAACGATGGAGCAGGCACAAATGTCTCCCAGCCCTGCAACTATATTTTCAGTCTTTTATAATGGCAAATTTCTAACTACGGATATGAGTATCTGCGTAAAGTCTCGGTTTGAGAAGATTTTTTTATAACTTTGCCTACTGACTATTAATATCTTAACAGAGAGGAACTGGATATATGGAAAAGACAGATAAAGTAATCCGGATACAGCACTACCAATCGCCGTGCGGAGAATTGATTCTCGGTTCTTATGAAGGTAAACTTTGCTTGTGCGACTGGACGCTGGACGAGGAACGCAGAAAGACGATTGACAAGAGGATACAAACGTTACTCCATGCCCGGTATGAAGCCGGTACGTCCGAAACGATAGCAACCGCCATCACCCAATTGGACGAATACTTTTCCAAGCATAGGACTACATTTGATATTCCTCTGCTACTCCTCGGTACGGACTTCCAAAAAGCAGTATGGAACGAATTGATGAAGGTGCCATACGGAACAACGGAATCGTATGCCGGACTTTCCTCTCGGTTGGGTAATCCGAAAGCAGTGCGTGCCGTAGCCGCAGCCAATGGAGCAAATGCCATTTCCATTCTTATCCCCTGCCATCGCATTATCGGCAGCAATCGGAAACTGACCGGATATGCCGGTGGGCTTCAGGCAAAAAGGACTCTGCTGGAATTAGAGTCTTGAGGCTTAATACATAGTTCACACTCGATATGGGCGTAGTGATTATTCATCGATATTTACTTTCGGCCAGCCACACATTCCAAGAAGGCTTGTGTGTAACCTTTGATTCCGATTCGGGTACTCGCAAAAAGGAATTCTATATGAAAGCCGACCGTAAGGACGGACTCTACCGTGAGCATAACCCGGAGAATGGAGAAATGGCTTATGAAGCAGCCTATCAATATGACCGTCTTCATGGGAAAGAGCGCCGTCTGATTGTCAGCAACCGTTACGATTTCTGGGAAATATCTACTTATGTAAATGGACGCCGTAGCGGGCCGTTCGAAGCCCGCTACGTAAAAAACAACCATGTGCGTGAAGTCGGGGAGTACCGTAATGGAAGGCGTATTGGTCGCTGGAAACAGTATGATATAGACGGCAAACTGGAAAAAGAGTGGGAAGAAACCAAATGATCTCCCTTAAATGTATGTCGTTAAATAGAAAAACCTTACATTTGGAGACTTGAATTACCCGTATGTGCCATCATATAATTATATAATTATGGATAAAATATTAAAAGAGCAAAATAATGCCAGGTTGCCATTCAGAAAGCGTGTAGACAATTTTTGGCAATGGTTTACTGCCAATGAACCGGAACTTTCGCGCATGGTTCGGAACCGCGGTGAATGTGATAGTGACCGCATCGTTGAGTTTGTTTCAGAAGGCACCAATCTCTTATCCGAAGAGGTGCACTTCAACTTGGGTGGAGATTATGAATTCACCTTCTCGGTAGAAGGTAACACGGATTTGTTCTACCTGTATCCTTATCTTGTATCCCGAATTCCTGAACAGTTTAAGGATAAATGGCATTTCTTCCCTTTCAACCAAGGGACAGACACAAGTTTTTCGTTCGGCATGTATGGTGCACGTGTCGATATGGACAAAGTACGTATTGCCGTTACCTACCAGGAAGAGAACAACAGCTTTGATATCTCTTTCTATGAAGAGCAACTATCTTCTTTGCCCGAAGCCCAAAGTTATAATGCTTATTACATCATGATGGAAATCATGCTGGGCGAGGGACTTTCCTATCAATATGTCGGCGATGTGAACCGTGCTGATGCTCCTCTCGATGGCATGATAACCCTTCCCGAACTTCGGGAATACATAACGGACACCTTGAAAGCCCACGGCAAGAAAGTATTCGATAATCCACAGCAAGTTTACACCGGCTATCGTTTTCAGCCCGAAGAAAATGAAGAGTTGCGCTATGATGTCATGGCGGGAAGTACTTGCTTTGAGCCTTTGGTAGCCCAGTATTATCAGAACTCTACGGAACTGTTCGACCATCTGAATTTATTCGGTGCGCAGGCTGCATTCATTGCTTTTCCGTTTGAGAATGAAAAGGAGGGAGACAGCAAAAAGGTGCTGGATTTCCGTTATGCATTGGAAGATCGTTTGGAAGCGGAGTTGCTTAAACCGGAAGGGTTGGGACTTTTATTGGGAGGTGCTATCGGACAAGGAACCTGCTATATAGACCTGTTGCTATTTGATGAACCGGCATTTAAAGAGAAAGTTATTCCTTTTTTGAAGGAATATCCCCAGTACCGTTTCTATCTCTCCGACTTCCGCCAGCATTGCAATTTGTGCAGACTGTCCCATTGCGAGGAAGATACGCAAGAGAATTAACCCCAAAGCTATTAATCATGTAAATATATCCCATTATGAGTATAGGTTTCAGATTGACCACAAAGTCAAAAAGCGTTTCTACTTTCCGAAAGTTACTGAATGTTATTGCCGGTAGGAACTGTGCCGCTGTCAACCACGAAGAAGATAGTTCGGAATTGACTATCTGCCGTTTAGGAAGTATGTTCTTCAATTACGAAATGGCAGGAGATGAAATAGCCGTATCGTGCGAATGCCAAACCAATCTGTTAGGAGCAGGCTTTCACAAGGCTGCCATAGAGATAGTCGATGAATTGGTAGACCTGAACGGTTTTCCCTTTGAAGTGGACGACGACACGGAATATTACGGACACAGAGACTTCGAACGGATGCGTTCCGAGCATTTCTATAATTGGTTGCTGAATATTATGGAACTCTGCCAGGAGCGGATGGGAGAGGATTACAAGATGCTTGCCATTTGTTGGGATTATAATAAATATATGCCTTTGGAAGTCGAAGGAACCGTCGTTTCCCCTTTCGGGCGCATTCATCTGAAACGTTTCCTGGAACGGGCAAACGAAGAAGGTATCGAGCCGTTGGCAAAAGAATTCTTTATGTGGAACGACGAGGAGCGTGACGCGCTGTTCTATCGCAATTCGGCGCTGGGCGCTTTGTGGGAAGATTGTTACTTTATGCCGTCTTCACGCAGTGAGGATGAGGAAGAAATCAACGCTTTCATCATTGAGAATCTGGAAAAGGCAGCAAGTATGGATGCTTCCCTTCCTTTCCCGAAGGAAGATTATTTGCTGCTTTGCAGGCTGGCAGATAAAGAGCCGGTGGACATCTCTGCGCTTCCCGATCTTGTGTGCGATTATCCTATCGGATACCGTAAGGACAAAGTGATTTATCGTTTGGGAAATCTGAGCTTTGCACTTCCCGGCAGTTTCCTTTATTTCGAAGAAGAAGACTCCCGCGGCTACTATGATGATGCGGAGGAAGCCTGGCACGTAGTGCGTATCTCGGCTTTTTCCGTCCCCGAGGACGAAGTGAATTATATGGAAGACGATGAGAACGTATTAGTCAAAGAAATCTCCTTTATGAACGGTCAATGCCGGCTTTACGATCTCGGTGGTGACGAAGAGGGAGGTGATGAATACGTATATCAGTGCCAGGTCATCACAGAACGCCAGTTTTCACTCTTCACCATTTCGTGCGGGGGAGAGAAGGAAGCCACAAGCTTCTGTACGGATTTTATCGGCCATCTGACTGCCTCGATAGAAGATAAAAATGCTGATGGTGAAGCACAGGAAGCCACAGACATCCAGGAAGATTCCGAAGAGTATAACCCGGAAATGTATGAGGAAGAAGAACTGGATGCTTTGGAAACCCATGTTGAAAAGTTCTTCGGGCATTCGGACAATGTTTTTCATGAAATAGCGTCACCGGATATCCATGTGGACATCTATATCATTGAGCCGACACCGGAAAAGAATTACTATACATTGATTACTACCGGAATGGGTGCCCGTCGCATGAATGTACCCGAAGAACTGAGCGAGTATAAGCTGGAACGGGCGGAAGTTATGGTCTGCCTGCCTGCCGACTGGGATATATATGGACAGGGCGAAGAGAACTACTGGCCGCTGCGTTGGCTGAAGATACTTGCCCGCCTGCCGATAGAACAAGACACATGGCTGGGCTGGGGGCATACAGTGCCTAATGGCGGTCCGTTTGCCGATAATACAAAGTTATCGTGTGTATTGCTGATTAACCCGGAAGATGTGGAGGAAGGCGCTTCCGTATGCCAGTTGCCCAATGGAGAAGAAGTGAATTTCTACCAGATGATTCCATTGTATGAAGAAGAGATGAACTTCAAACTTGAACATGGAGCGGAAGTCTTGCTGGACAGGATGGATGAAGTGGGTATAGTGGTGGACATCAACCGTAAAAACGTGTGTGCAGATTAAAGACAGTTTGTAATGAATAAGACTTTTTATTTGCTGTTTCTCTGCTGTCTGTGCATGGTGGAGGGATTTGCACAGGACAAGGTTTCCTTCTTCAGTGAAGTAGATACCGCTTTTCAGCAGATACGCGTCGGTAGAGAGGTGCAACTAGGCTATCTGAGTAACCGGCAGATAGAAAAACATACCTTGCCTGTATGGAATACGGAAGAGGTGGAAAGAATATCAGGGCCTCACCCGATGACTTCTTCAAGAGTTGAGACAATAAATGGGGTGTCGGAAGTTGTATCATTGCAGGGCGTTTATTATGCTATACGCTTTTTAAAGCCGGGAACTTTTTCTTTACCGGCTATTACGGCCGTAATCGAAGGGAACACTTATACGTGTGATCCTATGGTGGTTCGCGTGCTTCCTGCCGAATCATCGGAAGGCGTAGTTTGTACGCTGACCGTGAATCCTGAGACTCCTAAAGTGGGACAAGAGTTTGAAGTAATTCTGACTTGTAACCGTAAGCCCGATGCAAGCGTACCTACGTTCCATCATCCGGATATCGAACAGGTCTCTTTTTCGGGTAGCTCTACTTCCCACAATGGCGCAGGGGAATATCGCTATGTCTACAAGATGAAAGCTACCCATCCGGGGAATTATATCCTTGTACCGTTGGACTTGACTTTCGGTGGAAAGGAATACCCCTTGAAGGTTTATCGGTTTAATGTGGAAAGGGTAGACTACCTTTGGGGCTTTATCTTCTTTTTCCTGGGCATAGGGGTGATTATCCGTTTCTGGCTGCTTTTCCATAGAGAAGGCAAGCATGGGTTAGCCGAGTTTGTAATGGCTACCGGAAGGCTGAATTTGTCCGTTGGCAACGCGCTGACGCATTACGGATTGTCTGTCTTTGCGTTTATCCTTCCTTTCACTTTTGTTTGCTGTACGATATACGACTACTTTCTACGTACGCCACCTTTTTATACCTTCTCCTTTGTTGCCGGAATGCTTGGTGTTCCTGTATTATTGTGTATTCTTTTTGCCCGTATGCAATACCGGAAGCTATTCTTTGAAAAAGTAAAAACGAAGCTTACTATCGATGAGCTTTATGAGGTGATACAGAAGGTGGGCGCACGGCATGAGTGGAGCTATGAACATGCCGGAGACGATTGCTTTGTAGGCCATACCTCTCCCGGTTTCTTCAGTGGCAGTTGGGGTGAGCAGATATTTGTTGTATTCGATAAAGGGCAGGTTTGGATTAATAGTATTTGCGATCTGAACCAGCGGGCTTCCATAACCTCTTTCGGGCGGACGAAGAAGAACATCCGTTTGCTGAAGAAGGCTATTGCCGAGGCGGAAGGTAGGGTATAGACATAAAAAAAGGAGTACCGCTGTACTCCAACCTTTGTTAACCTTAAATCTAATACTATGAAAAACACATTGCAAAGGTACGGACTTTCGGGAAATCTCCAAATAAAACAAATAAATAAGTGTGTTTTATAACATGTTTTAGTAAAAGCACTGGCTTTGTTAAGGCTTACTAAGTATTTGGAGCCTCTCCGCATCTGTTTTCTAAAAAAGGCTTATCTTTGTGTCATTAATAAATTAATGTACTAACTCTAAAAGAGATACCACTGTGAACGAAGATATTGTCCTCACCCCGATGATGAAGCAGTTCCTTGATTTAAAGGCAAAGCATCCGGACGCTGTCATGCTGTTTCGTTGCGGCGACTTCTACGAAACTTATTCTACCGATGCTGTGGTTGCAGCAGAAATCCTGGGAATCACTCTGACCAAACGTGCCAATGGAAAGGGAAAAACTGTCGAGATGGCGGGTTTCCCACATCATGCACTCGATACATATCTGCCCAAGCTGATACGGGCAGGCAAGCGTGTGGCTATCTGCGACCAGTTGGAAGACCCGAAACTGACGAAGAAGCTGGTAAAGCGGGGCATCACGGAGTTGGTAACGCCGGGCGTATCCATCAATGACAATATACTGAACTACCGGGAGAATAACTTCCTGGCTGCCGTCCACTTCGGCAAAGGGGCTTGCGGTGTGGCTTTCCTGGATATATCTACGGGAGAATTCCTTACCGCCGAAGGACCCTTTGATTATGTAGACAAGTTGTTGAACAACTTTGCCCCGAAAGAGGTACTTTTTGAGCGTGGAAAGCGGGGTATGTTCGAAGGGAACTTCGGAAGCAAGTTCTTCACTTTCGAGTTGGACGACTGGGTGTTTACGGAAACCACTGCCCGCGAGAAACTGCTGAAGCACTTTGAGGTGAAGAACCTGAAAGGCTTTGGTGTGGAGCATCTCAGGAACGGTATTATTGCTTCGGGGGCTATCCTGCAATACCTCATTATGACGCAGCACACGCAGATAGGGCATATCACCTCGCTGGCTCGTATCGAAGAAGATAAATACGTTCGCCTGGACAAGTTCACGGTGCGCAGCCTGGAGCTGATGGGCAGCATGAACGATGGTGGCAGCAGTCTGCTGAATGTGATAGACAAGACCATCAGCCCGATGGGTGCCCGTCTGCTGAAGCGCTGGCTGGTATTCCCGTTGAAGGATGTGCAGCCCATCAACGAGCGCCTGAATGTAGTGGAGTATTTCTTCCGCCAACCGGACTTTAAAGAACTGATAGAAGAACAGCTGCACCTGATAGGCGACTTGGAACGTATTATCTCCAAGGTTGCCGTAGGCCGTGTTTCTCCCCGTGAGGTGGTGGCATTAAAGGTTGCCCTGCAAGCCATAGCGCCCATCAAAGAGGCCTGTATGGAAGCTGATAATGCAAGCTTGAACCATATCGGCGAACAACTGAATATTTGCCAGTCCATCCGTGAGCGTATCGACCGGGAGATTGATAACGACCCGCCGTTGCTGATTAATAAAGGGGGAGTCATCAAGTCCGGTGTCAGTGCCGAACTGGACGAATTGCGTCAGATAGCCTATTCCGGTAAGGATTATCTCTTGCAGATACAGCAACGAGAGAGTGAACAGACGGAAATCCCCAGTTTGAAGATAGGCTATAACAATGTTTTCGGTTACTACATCGAGGTACGCAATGCGCATAAGGACAGGGTGCCGCCCGAATGGATACGCAAGCAGACGTTGGCCAATGCCGAGCGCTACATTACGCAGGAACTGAAAGAATATGAGGAGAAGATACTCGGTGCGGAAGATAAGATATTAATACTGGAAACACAGCTATATGCCGAGTTGGTGCAGGCTTTGAGCGAGTTTATCCCTGCCATCCAGATTAATGCCAACCAGATAGCACGATTGGACTGCTTGCTCTCCTTTGCCACTGCTGCCCGCGAGAATAACTATATCCGTCCTGTCATTGCCGACGACGATGTGCTGGAAATCCATCAGGGACGCCACCCGGTGATTGAGAAACAACTTCCGATAGGCGAGAAGTACATAGCCAATGATGTGATGCTGGATAGCAATACGCAGCAGATTATTATCATTACCGGTCCCAACATGGCAGGTAAATCCGCACTGCTGCGTCAGACGGCACTGATTACACTGCTGGCTCAAATCGGCAGCTTTGTGCCTGCCGAGAGTGCGCACATCGGTTTGGTAGACAAGATATTTACTCGTGTAGGTGCCAGCGACAATATCTCCGTCGGCGAATCTACGTTTATGGTAGAGATGAACGAGGCGGCGGATATCCTGAATAACTTGTCTCCGCGTAGCCTTGTGCTGTTTGATGAGTTGGGGCGTGGTACTTCCACTTACGACGGTATTTCCATTGCCTGGGCTATTGTAGAGCATATCCACGAGCATCCCCGGGCAAAGGCGCGTACCCTGTTTGCCACCCACTACCATGAGTTGAACGAGATGGAGAAATCCTTCAAACGCATCAAGAACTACAACGTATCCGTGAAGGAAGTCGATAATAAAGTCATCTTCCTGCGCAAGCTGGAACGTGGTGGCAGTGAGCACTCTTTCGGTATCCACGTGGCAAAGATGGCAGGTATGCCGAAAAGCATTGTGAAGCGCGCCAACGACATATTGAAGCAACTGGAAACAGACAACCGCCAGCAAGGAATATCCAGTAAGCCGATGGCAGAGGTAGGGGAGACACGCGGCGGTATGCAACTCAGTTTCTTCCAGCTCGATGACCCGGTACTATGCCAGATACGCGACGAAATACTCAACCTGGATGTGAACAACCTGACACCGCTGGAGGCGCTGAATAAGCTGAGTGATATAAAGAGGATTGTGAAAGGGAAATAAGCAGACCAAACTATTATAAAATAATGAAGGGAAATGAAATTTTAGCCTTATTCCGCCAGTTTGAAGAGGCCGCTTCCGATTATGAAGGTGTAGAATGCTGGAGTGCAAGAGATTTGCAGATATTGTTGGGATATTCTAAGTGGGAGAACTTCGTCAAAGTGATTGATAAAGCTAAAGAAGCATGCGAACATGCCTCAGAACATGTTCTCGATCATTTTCCTGACGTCAGGAAAACGATAATGATGCCTAAAGGTGCGGAAAAAGATATCGATGACATGATGCTCACCCGCTATGCCTGTTATCTTATAGCTCAGAATGGAGACAGCCGTAAGGAGCAGATTGCTTTTGCCCAAAACTATTTTGCGGTACAAACCCGCAGGGCAGAGCTAATTGAACAGCGTTTGCTGGAATATGAACGTGTAAAAGCCCGCGAGAAACTTAGTCAGACGGAAAAGCAATTATCTGGAGTAATTTATGAGAGAGGAGTAGATAGTAAAGGTTTTGCCCTGATACGTTCTAAGGGTGACCAAGCTTTATTCCATTTAAGCACCCAGCAGTTGAAACATAAAATGGGAATTCCCGATGCCCGTCCTGTTGCCGATTTTCTGCCTACTATCAGTATTAAAGCAAAAGATTTAGCGGCAGAGATGACCAGTGTAAATGTACAGACAAAAGATCTGAAAGGAGTTAATCCTATAGGTAGGGAGCACGTTGATAATAATGAAGCTGTCCGGAATATGTTGCTGCAAAGAGGCATTGTACCTGAGAATTTGCCACCTGCTGAAGATGTAAAGAAGGTACAACGCAAATTAGATGGAACGGAAAAGAAAGTATTGAAAGAAATAAATTCTAACTTAAATTTCTATAGGATGAGGGAAGAACATTAATGTTTTTCCCTCATTTCATTTTCCTTCTTTACATTATCCTTCTGTTGCTCCCTGTATTGGCGCGGCGGCATGCCGAAACGCTGGGAGAATAGCTTGTAGAAGGTAGCGCGATTGTTGAAGCCTGTCCTGTCCATTATCTCTTCGACGGTGAGGTTCTTGGTAAGTAGCAGGCGTTCTGCTGCCGTCAGGCGGTATTCTTTGATAATATCGGCAGGAGACTTTTCGGTGATTGATTTCAGTTTCCGGTAGAATTGGCGGGTACTGTAACCTAAATCGCTGCTTAGCAACTCTACGGATAACTCCGGGTTGGCAATGTTCCGGTCTATGACTTCTATTACTTTGTCCAGGAACTCCTGGTCTTCTTTGTGTATGCAGTTACCGTTCTCTACTTTAAAGGAACTGAATATCGAACTATAATACTCTTTCAAGTCCGCTTCCCGCTTTATCAGGCGATAAACCACTTTTTCCAGATACTTCACGTTGAAGGGTTTCGTAACGTATGCCTCTGCGCCTGCTTCGATACCTTTCACCTGTTCATCTTCGTGGTGGAGCGCCGATAGCAGGATGAGGGGTATGTGGCTCCACAGTTTGCTTTGCTTTATCTTCTGGGCAAAGGATAAGCCGTCGATTTCGGGCATCATCACATCCGAAATGATTAAATCCGGTTGTTTCTGTTCCAGGCTATCCAAAGCTTCACGCGCATTGCTGAAAGACCACACATTATACTTATCCATAAATATCTCCGATACAAACCATAACATAGAAGGATCGTCGTCGATAATCATAACCGTTTGTCTGGAAGGATCGAAGCCGGTAACACTCTTTTCCGGTTCCACGGGTTCTGCATGGGTGCTCAAGGGAGTGGGCTTATCATTTTCCCGGTCGGCTTCATATACTTCCTGCCTTGTTTCTGCCTCTTGCGGCGTAAGCGGTAGTTCCGGCAAAGTGACTGTAAAGGCGGTTATTTGGTTCGGGATGCTGTCGACTGTAATCTCTCCGTTCAGCAGAGTCGTCATACTCTTGCAGATGGCGAGTCCAAGCCCGTTCCGAGAGTCCTTTCCGTTCATTTCAAAGGAATCGAGCACCTTGTAACGGTCGAATATCTTTGCCAGGTTTTCTTTGGCAATGCCTTTCCCGGAATTGGTTATGCGGAGAGTCAGAAGTTGATTCTCAACCTTTAGTCCTACAGTGATGTTTCCGTTTTCGGGCGTATATTTAAAGGCATTGGATATTAAATTGTTGGCTATCTTGTTGAAACAGCTGATGTCCGTGTTCCATTGAATACCCGGTTCGATGTTCAGGCGGTAGTCCAACTTTCTGTTCTCTGCCAGTTCGCCGAATGATTCTGCAATGCTTTGGAGCTTGTCCGATACAGGCAATTTCTGAACGGAGAGTGCTTTGTTTCCTGTTTCCAGCCTGCGGAATTCAAGCAATTCCAGTATCAGGCTGTTCAGTTTCTCGGTGTTCTGCTTTATCATCTTTCCGTATTTGCGGATGTACGGGTCGGCTTGCGGATAGGAAAGAATCTTCTCGCATGGGCCGTAAATCAGCGTCAGAGGGGTGCAGAACTCATGTGTGATGTTGGTGAAGAAGCGTAGTTTGGATTCGTATACCTCTTCTTTCTTCTCCCGGTTCATCTTTTCAATCATGCGGTGCTGCTTGCGGCGGTATTGGCGGATGATTCTATAAATGCTCACTGCGCAGAGCAGGACGAGCAGAATGGCATAAAGAGCGTATGCCCAGTAACTGAGGTACCAGGGCGGGGTGATGCGTATCGTGAGCATCTGCGGCTGGCTCTCACGGCCGTTGATGTTGTTGCGGTACTTTATCAGAAGCGTATATTCCCCCGGTGAGAGGTTGGAGAAGATGGCGCTGCCCGATGTTCCGTTTTCTATCCATTGGTCGCTCACTTCTTTCAGTTGATAGGAATAGGAGTAGTTGTTTCCGTTGATGTAGTCAATCGCCATGAAGTTAATCTGGAAGAAATTCTGGCTGTAATCCAGTTGCAGCATCTTCTGATCCTTCCCTTCGTGCAAGAAATCATGGATGTTATATTCCTTGCCGAAGATAGACAGGCTTTTCAGGCTGATTTGAGGCATGTACTCTTCTGTGGTATACGTATTAGTCCTAACAGTAATAAATCCGTTTGTACCGCCAAAAAATAAGGTTTCCGTGCGATTATCCTTAAAGAAGGCACCGTCGCTGAACTCTGTCACGTCCAGCCCGTTCCCGCTATTGTACGTCTGACCGGTGCCGTTCTCCGGGTTAAACCTTATCAGTCCCTGGTTGGTGCTCAGCCAAAGGTTGCCGTG
Source organism: uncultured Bacteroides sp. (assembly GCA_905203765.1). Classification (GTDB taxonomy): domain Bacteria; phylum Bacteroidota; class Bacteroidia; order Bacteroidales; family Bacteroidaceae; genus Bacteroides. The sequence goes on along the minus strand of CAJKXC010000001.1, from coordinate 127,189 downwards.
ATGGTCTTCCAGAATGCCGTGTACTGTATTGTTGGATAGCGAACAGGCTTTGTTGTAATGGGAATTCTCCCGGTCGAAGTATAGCAGTCCCGAACTGGTTCCCAGCCAATAGCCGCGTGCATTCTTATAGATGGCAAATATATCGTTGGCAGTCTGGCTGTTTACGATAACATCGAATTGATAAGGAGCCATCTCTCCGGTTTCTATATTTATGCGGTAGGCTCCATAGCCACGGTTGCCGAACCAAAGGATGGAATCGTTCTCCTGGAACGATGTAAAGAAGTAGTTGGAAGCCATGCGCCCCTCGTCCAATACGGTGCGCGTGGCAGACTTTACAACGGGGATAGCGCCGGAATTACCCAGCGTTACCTTTACGATGCCTTCGCCTACGGTAGATACCCACAGGGTAGTGTCGTTCAGTTCGTTGATGGAGTGCACGTATTTCACCTTCCTGCCGTCTGCCATGATAGGCAGTTCCTTCATTTGCCCGCTCTGATACGAGTAATAGTTGATTCCGTTTTCCGTACCTATCCATAACCGGTCTTTGCGTCCGGGGGCGAAGCAGTAGACGGAATTGTCCGTCAGGGTGCTATTGCCGGCAGAGATACGGTCGAAAGAAGTGGGGACACTATTATCCGGTGTATAATTCTTGATGCGTAGAATGCCACCCCCTTTGGTCCCTATCCACAGAGTCTGTTGCGGGTCGTAGTAGAGGGCTCGTATTGGGTTGCTAATTTGGTAGACAGGCGTATCCAGCAGGGTATTGGTTATGGAGAAGGCATCGTTGAAGTACATATATACGCCTTGTCCGTCTGTCCCCACCCATACGATATCCTGAAAGCGGTCTTTCATCAGGCAGAAGATGCCCGAATGTATTTCGGTGGATTGTATCTGGTATTTTATCTTCCGGTCGGGCATGTATTTCAATACTATCAGTCCGCTGTTTTTGAAACCGATGTAATAGTCGTTCTGCTGCTTGATGATGGAAGATACCTCGCCACGGGCTTGTATCTCGGCTTTGAGGTCGGCTATGTAGTACGGCTGGCGGTTGTTGAAGTCGTATTCGTACAATGAGCAGGTTTCGTCGATAAAGTAGGCCGATTGTTCTTCGGAAAAAGCCCATAACAGCCTTTCGGGGTGTTTGAAGTCGTTATTGGGAGTCAGTGCTATATCCTGTCCCGTTTTCTGTATCCGATAGCTGCGGGTGTCGTTGTCAGAAGTGAATATCCACAGGATATTATGGGTATCGACGTGGATGGAAAGCACATACTCGAATGCCACTTTCGGGATGTCCAGCCGGCGGAAGGCTTGTTGCTCTTGTTGATAGCAGTATAAATATCCGTCGTCTTTCAGGATGAACAGTTCGCCGTCCTTCCCCTTTGCCAGATGGTTATTGTCTTTGAAATCGGTAAAGGTGCGGCTCGTCTGATGCTTGGTGTCCAGCCGGTCCAGCCCGTAGTTGGTCTGAATCCACAGTATATCCTCTTCGGTTTCTGTGATATGGTTTATCAGGTTTCCCGACAGCAGGGTTTCCGAAGGATTGACGGGGCTGTATACGTGTATGCCGTTACCGTCGAAAACATTCAGCCCGTCGCAAGAGCCTATCCAGATAACGCCCTGCCGGTCTTGGTAAAGGGATAGAATGGCACTGTTGGACAATCCGTTCTTGTTGGAGAATTGCCGAATACTGGATGCATCGACCGTACGTGGAAGGCAGCATAAGGCGCAGACAAGCAGTAAAAGTGCTGTGAGTTTGTTCTTCATATCTGTATACCGGACTGATTTGCATTGCAAAGATAAAGGAATAATGGCAGGGCATGGCAGGAAAGCATGAAAAAAAGAGGCTACACCCAAATATAGATTAGTATATTTTGATGTAGCCTCGGTAGTAATTCTACTACTGGTTCATATTATTTGTTCATCTTGTCCATCAGCACCTTCATCCAGTATCCGCCGACTACCGAACGGGCTTTGAATCCTACCATCTTACCGCTGTCGGTGTAGAAGTAGTCGCTGTTGGGGACTCTCGATACGGTTTCGTCGATGTATCTGTATAGCGGGCTCACAAACTTCTCGAAATCAGCCTGACTGGCTGACATGGTGGCCGACCAGATAATCCAGTCCGACTTGCTGTAAGTGTTTCGTGAGTCGAGCGGCAGTCCGTAGATGTTCTGTTTCGTCAGATAATAAGCGATTTCCTTCTTGGCAACTTCTTCCGGGAACAGGTTGGTATTCCACAGCTTGTCCCAAATCATGTTGTACTTCTGGCTCCAGGTATTCTGACGGTCGAAGGCGAGGCGGTAGTGGTCTCCTTCGCGGGCCATGCTCTCCCATTTGGTTGCCATATCTTTGGCGGTGGCGGCATACTTGTCGGCTACATCATTCATGCCCAGCATACGTGCCATTTCGCTGTAACCCGCTACGCCCATAATGGCTTTCAGAGACAGGTTGGCGTTGTGTGCCCAGTGGCCGGCAAAGTCATCCGTACAGAGTTGGTTCTCCGGGTCGAGTCCGTTCTCTGCGAGGTAGTTTGTCCAGGTGGTCAGCAAGTCCCAGTACTTCTTGGCATAGTCGGCATTGCCTTCTATTTTGGAGATGGCGGCTGCCAGTATCACCATATTTCCGCTCTCTTCCACCGGCATGTCGGCGCCGTAGATTTGTCCGTTTGCCATTGGATATACGCCCAGGTCGTGTGCAGGGAAAGGCTTTGTCCAGCGCTTGCTTGCACTGTAGTCGAAGATACTTGTTATCATGCCCTTCACCAGGTCGGGGTTGTAGGTCAGGAAGAGGGGAGTGGACGGGTAAGTCACGTCTACCGTGTTGATGAATCCGCCGCTGTTGTTCTCTTTGGAGAAGAAGAGCAGGTTGCCTTCTTTGTCGGTAAACAGCTTGTGTGCCGAGATAGCCTGACGATAGGCGGCGGAACAGATTTCGGCATATTGCTTGCCACCGGCTTTCAGGGCGTCGTCATAAATCATTTCGTCCTGCATGCGGCAACGCTGCATGATGTCGGCGTAGTTGTCTCTCAGCTTCTCGAATGCGTCCTCGATGGTTACTTTTCCTTCGTGTTTCCAGTAACCCATATATCTTTCGTACATGTACTCTACCGAGTATACATCGTCGTATCCCAACATCACGAAGCCGGTGTTGCCGGTCTTGCCTACCTGCCCCAGGTTGTGTACATACGTCATGGCGGGTTGCTCGTTGGCGCGTCGTGCCCACCAGTTGAGTTTTGAGAAGCCGGTCTTTCCGTGGTTGATGAAGGAGCGCTTCATGTCATAATAATCGCCCAGCCCTACTTCTGTTCCTGCCGCAGAGGGAGCAGCCAGATATACATAGCCCCAGTCGATGCACAAGCCGTCGCCCTTCTTGGCACAAACGGGTTGTTCTATGCTGCCGGCTTTCACGTAGCGGATGCCTTTCTGTGAGAATACGGTGGCGGTGGTGGGCTGCGTATTGTCGTTGATGGCTATTTCGGGAGTTGTTTCCAGATAGAACTGCACGTCGTGTTCCTTCTTGTCCAGTGAGCGGACGCGGTAAGAAACATAGTTGACGGGAGTAGACAGCAGGTCGAGGTCGTCAATCAACTGCGGGGCAGTGAATACAACGTCCAACTCTACGGGACCGCAGGTGAAGGTATAGTAAGTAGAGGTAGCCAGTACGCTTACCGCAGTCTGCACGGCTTCCCGGGTGAACTTTGCGGCATTGTCGTTCTCGTAGTACAGGCCGAAGTCCAGGTAAGCACCGCCCGTTGTGTTGTGGCAGTGTGCGGCAATCACATTCTTGCCTTTGTGCAGCTTTTGCTTCATTGCGTCCGTGAGTTTCAGGCGTACGTTATCCCGCCATATCTCGCCGGTAGATACGATGTTCTCTCCATTGAGATAGAGTTCGAACACATCGTCGTGGGAGAAGATGAAATAGAAGTCCCGGTTGAGGTCCAGCTCGTCTATATCGAAGCTGCGGCGTACATATACGTCACTGTTCTGCTCGCTCCAATGCGTGTGGACGCGGGGCATGTCGTTGCTTCCGAAGGCTGCTCTTCCTTTTTTCCATCCCTCTTCCTTGAAGTCGGGCATCATCCAGTTGGCTGCCGGCTTTTCTCTTACGAAGGATGCTTCCCATATTTCTTCGTTGGTCATGGGCACAATGGTGTGCAGGTCGAGTTTCTCCTTGCCCAGGAAGCGATAGCTGGTGCCATCTACGCGCAGGGCGCCTATCAATGACTTCGTGGCATTGGTCCAGTGCGTTGTCTCGCCTTCGGTCAGCTTGTCGTAGGGCGACCAGATGGAGAAATAAGGGTCCGACACAATCAAGGGAACGGACGGTGCACGCAGTTCAGTACTGCGGTTTGCTTTGTAAGGGTCTGCTGCCTGGGATGCAGTGTGCAATCCGGCTAACAGTAAAAACGTAGTGAGTAATCTTAGTTTCATATCTTGATAAAATGATTATTAATAATTGGATTGAAGTTGTTTTAGAGGCTGTTCAGCAAATCTGTCTTTCCTTCATTGACCAGTTTCAGTATCAGCTCTCCGAACAGAGTGTTCTGCCATGCAAACCAGGCACGGGTGAAGTTTGTCGGATCGTCCTTGTGGAAGGATTCGTGCATGAAGCCCGTTCCGGCGTCGGTATCCATCAGCATCTTGATGCATGCCTTGATTTCCTGGTCGTCCTGGCTGGTGAAAGCCTTCATCATAATACTCATAGGCCATACCATGTCATATCCGATGTGCGGACCGCCGATGCCTTCGCCTGCTTTCCCCTTGAAGAAGTACGGGTTGCTTTCGCTCCATACAAAGCGGCGGGTATTCTGATAGATGGGGTCGTTTACGTCTACATCGCCCAGATAGGACATGGCGAGCAGGCTGGGCACATTGGCATCGTCCATCAGCATGTGGTTGCCGAAGCCGTCTACTTCGAAAGCGTAGATGGTGCCGAATTCAGGATGGTTGTAGGTGGCATACTTCTGCAAGGCGGTTTCCACTTCTGCTGCCAGGTCTTTGCATTCCTGCGCCATGGTGGTGTCGTGGTTCACTTCCGAAAGTATCTCGGCAGCCTTTCTCAAAGAAGAAACGGCGAAGAAGTTGGACGGAATGAGGAACTGGAGCGTAGTGGCATCGTCCGAAGGACGGAACGAGGATACAATCAGTCCGACGGGATTAACGGGAGCACCCAGTCCGCCATTGTTCAGCGTGTCGAGGGCGCGTTCCGTCTTGCGTTGGAAGTGATAAGGACCTACTCCTTCTTTGCGTTGCTGCTCCTTGAAGGTTTTCAGTATGCTGGTAATCGCTTTCAGCCATTCTCCGTCGAAGATGCTGGCGTCGCCGGTTTCCTTCCAGTACTGGTAGGCGAGGCGCAGGGGGTAGCACAGGGAGTCGATTTCCCATTTGCGCTCGTGCAACTCGGGCTTCATATCCGTCATATCCGACATCCAGTCGCCACCGGTAGGGCCATCGTTGTAGGCGTTGGCGTATGGGTCTATATTGATGCACAGGAACTGGCGGCGGATGACTCCTTCGAGCATTTTCTTCAGTTCCTCATCTTTATTGGCTAATTGCACGTAGGGGAAAACCTGTGCGCCGGAGTCGCGCAGCCACATGGCATGAATGTCACCGGTATAGACAAACGTGTCCGGCTTGCCGTTCAGCATGCGGAAGTGTACGGTAGTGTCCAGCGTGTTGGGGAAACAGTTCTCGAACATCCACGCCAGCTTCGGATTGGTGAGCAGCTTCTTGACGCGTGCTATCTCGGCTTCCACGGCTTTGGATGTGAAAAGCCTGTTCTTCACGGCAGGGCGGTTCGTCTTGTAGGCGGCGGCAACCTGTGCGTGGTTCACTACTACGGTGTTGTCTTGTTTCATAGCCGGCTCGGCAGCCCGGGCTGTGTTACAGAGGCCTAACAGGGCAACTGCGCATAAACCTAAATTTCTCTTCTTCATGTTTTTTAAGGGATTAGTTTTAATTCTATTTGATGGCTGCCAGGCGAGCGTACATCTCTACCATGGCAGCTTGCGTTAATAACCATTTGCGGCTGTCGCGGGTGTTTCCGGTGAAGTCCGTGTTGAACAGTCCGTGTTCGTCCCGGGCGTTCTTCCATGCCATGTCCAGGCTCTTGTCGAAAGAGTTCAGGTAGGTTCTATCCCGGTCTGTCTGATAAAGTTCGATATAGCCGCGCAGCATTACTGCGGTGAACCATACATCGCCTTTCTTTATCAGCCTGAAGGAGTCTCCTTTCTGCGGCGTATAGCTTGTAAAGAAATAGTAGTAGCAACTCTTGGCAATATTCCGGGCATCGGTGAGATACTGTTGCTGCCCGGTGAGTTGGTACAGCAGACTGGTGGATTGCATCATCTGCCCGCTGTTGTAGGCGTATTTGGCTTTGCCTATATTCCCGTCCAGGGCGATATTGTCGAAGTACAGTTGGTCGGCGGGGTCTTGCAGCGTGGCTTTGGTCCATTCGTACAACTGCTGTCCCTTTTTCAGATAAGAGCTGTCCTGCGTTGCTTTGAACAGTTTCAAGGCAAGGACTGAGCCGGGAGCGTTGGAGCAGGTGTTCTTGGACTCCTTTGTCTGCTCGCACCAGTAGATGCCGCCGCCCAGTTTGTCGTCCGTGCCGCTTTCTATAAACTTCCAGATGAGTTCCGCCTTTTGCAGATACTTTGCTTCGTGCGTCAGCAGGTAGGCATCGGTAAAGTCGATGCCCAGCCAGACATTATCGTCGTAGTAACGGTCGGATTGCGGGGCGGACTGGATATAAGAGGCGTATGCTTCGGGAGTTCTCCGGGTGTCGAAGTATTCTTCGAGCCCTACCAATACTTTATTATCGAGGATGGACTTGTAAGTAGCGTCTTGCGTGGCGGCAAACAGGGCATTTACTGCGGAGACAGTTCCCGAGTAGGGCCACAGATAAGAATATTGGTTGGGCATATCCCTCTGTTGTTCAGAGGCGAGATAGGTTGCGGTATAGTTGTTGATATCCGACGGGTAATTCTCGCGTAGCAGGCAGGTGCCGGGTACGGAGTAATTCTGATATATGGAGTCGAGCGTCTGCCTGGCTCGCATCAAGGCTGATTCGTCGTCTGCGGTAGTCTGTTCCTGAGAGTCGCAACCGGTCATTGCCACCGCGCACATGAGTAAAATAAAAAGCAATTGTTTTGAATTCATCATTCTTAATTCAGATCATTATATATGTTTTCCTTTTCCTTCTTGAAAAAACAGACAGTACTCTCCCTTTGTGAGGGGGAGACTATCTGCTTTTGGGGTTATTCCTGAATTGAGAATCTTCTTACCTGCTAATACCGTTACCTATTGAAGTGTTTTTCTGTGCGCAAAGCTACGGAAGAAGGCATAAGGATGGTGTCTCTTTTTGTGACATTAGTGTATAGAGGGGTGTAAATGACACAAAAATGGATAGTTGTGTCACAAAAACATAAAAAGACAAGATACTCTTATCCAAGTATCTTGTCCAATAGTCCGATGTAGTAAAACGGAAGGTTTATCAAGCGGAATCTTTTCCCCTTTTGAGTGACGACTTCGTCTACCGATAGAGGGTTACTCCATATCCGTATGGCTATGTCGTGGGGCGCTGCATCCATATAGCTGTGCAAGGACCTCAGGTGGGCATTGATGCCGGACTTCACTTCAATGGGGATGCACAGACCGTTTTTGGCTATTACAAAGTCAACTTCTGCATCGCTTCCTTTCTGCGGATTAACCCAGAAGTGGCGGCGGGCGGTAATCTTATGGTTATATGCCAGCAGTTCTTGTGCTACGATGTGCTCAGCAACTTTGCCTCTCCAGGCATCCTGTATATTGTTTGTTGAGAACACTTCTTCGCGGATTCCCGCCACGTAGTTAATCAGTCCGGTATCCAGCCAGAGTAGTTTAGGGCGTCGGGTGTAAGCCGGTTGAAGCGGGAGCAACGCTGAGGTGACCGGATACGCTAACTCCAGAAGCATTGCCTTTTCGATGGTGCGGAAGGCTTCTCCCATCTCCCTGGAGCGATAGGTGGAGTTTGCGAAATGCTCAAAGGAAATGGTGTTTCCGCCGAAAGTCCATCCGTTCTTGATGATGAAGCGCATTACCTTGGTCATTGTGTCGTTAGTGGCGTATTTCTCTACATCATCGCTATACGAGGTTATCAAGGTATCGTAGATATCATCCAATGCCAGTATATCCTTGTTTTTGGCATACCGCATCACGGCTTCGGGCATTCCGCCGACTATGCAATAGTTCTTGAAATGCTTCATGATGCGCGTATGTGCCTTTTCTGCCTGCAGGTTTTCTATCAGTTCCTTGTCGAAGTCTTCGCCGATGCCGTTCAGGTATTCGAGGAACGAGCAGGGGCGCAGGGCCAGGTATTGCACTCTGCCTACCGGGAAGGATATCTTCTTGTCTATGAGATTCTCGAGTAAAGAGCCTGCTGCGATAACGTGCAGATGACCGGCTTTCTCATAGAAATAGCGCAGCATGGCAACGGCTTTCGGAGAGTTCTGTATCTCGTCGATAAACAACAACGTAGGCTTATCCTCTTTTTTCTGTTGGCAACGTATGTAAATGGCGTCGATAAGTTCTTCTATCGTAATGTACCAGTCGAACAGTTGGCAATCATCCGGTTCGTCCAGGTTAAGTTTCAGATAAACATCATAGCTTTTGGCAAACTCATCAACCAGGGTCGATTTGCCTACCTGGCGCGCACCGCGCAGTATGAGTGGCTTTCTGCTATCGCTGTCCTTCCACTCTTGCAAAGAGGATAAGAGTCTACGTTCTATCATATATCTATAAATGCTTGTTTTACAAGGCAAAGATAATGATTTTGTAATAAAGTAGGGGTAACTTTCTTTATTTTTTGTAATAAAGTAGGGGTATCTCTCTCTTATTTTTGTAATGAATCAGGGGATACCAGCGGACTTGCCTCTACTCCTTCGAAAGTCATCTTGACGGGTTTTATCTTTCCGTCCTTGTCGAAGTACATGCGGTCGATGCAAGTGACGCGGCTGTTGGCAGCAGTCTCGCCCAGCGGACGGCGGTGGTAGATGATATACCATTCATCTGCTCCCGGACCTTTGAATACGGAGTGATGGCCGGCACCTGTGGCGATGTTGGTGTCTTGTTCCAGTATCTTGCCTACTCTCTCGAAAGGACCGAAGGGGGAGTCGGCAATGGCGTATGCTACGCAGTAATCCGGGCCGCCCCAGCCGCCTTCGGACCACATGAAGTAGTACTTGCCGTTATGCTTCAGCATGAAGGGGCCTTCGGTGTAATTCTTGGGGGTGACTTCTTTGTAGATGGTACCGTCGTCGAAGGGGACGATACTCAGCAAGTCAGGTGCCATCTTCACGATGTTGCAGTGTCCCCAACCGCCGTAGTACATATAATACTGCCCGTCGTCGTCCTTGAATACGAATTGGTCGATGGGCTGGGCTCCGTTCACTATCTTGTCAATCAGCGGCTTGCCCAGGGCATCCTTGAACGGCCCGGCAGGATTGTCGGCGATGGCTACACCGATTCCGCCCGGTTCTTCGTTGTTCTGGATGTCGTTGGCGCCGAAGAAGATGTAATATTTATCGTTTGCATGAACCACTGCCGGCGCCCAAAGTGCGCGCCACAGCCAACTGATATTCTCTTTTTGAAGCACTTTCGGGTGCTTGGTCCAGTTCACTAAGTCTTTCGAGGAAAAGGCATCCATAAAGGTTTGGTCTTCGTAGGCTGCCGAATAAGTAGGATAAATCCAGTATTCATCTCCGAATACAACTCCTTCGGGGTCGGCATACCAGCCCTCAAAAAGGGGATTGCCGCTCGTCTTGGGAGATTGATTCACAGTTTGGGAAAAGGCGGAAGAAGACCAGCCTATCACACAGGAAAGTAAAAGATACCTAAGCTTCATATCGTATGTATTTTAAAGTTCGGGGGACAAAAATAGTGAAATTGTGATGAAGCAAGGATAATATTGGATGTTTTTTATGAGGGCGTGTTAAAAACAGACCTTATAGTTTCTTTTAGGCACGGATTACACGGATTTCACGGAATTTAGTTAATTAAAACCGCGAAATCCGTGTAATCCGTGCCTAAATCTATAACATATAGTGAGCTTTTATAGTTTCGTCTTTGTTTCCAGCCTTATATCTTCCGACGAAGCTCCTATCAAGAACTTCACCGTTCCCGGTTCTACCGTAAACGCCTGCTTCGCTTCGTTCCAATAGCCTAAATCTTCTTTGGAGACGGTGAGCGTCACTTCTTTGGTTTCACCCGCCCGGATGGGCACGCGCTTGAAGGCACGGAGTTGCTTGGCGGGGCGTTCTACCTTGGACTCGGGATAGCTGGCATAAAGCTGCACCACTTCTTCGCCGTCGCGGTCGCCGGTATTCTTTACCGATACCGTCACGTTGACGTTCTTTTTGTCCTGTTTCACGGACTTCACTTCTTCGTACTTGAAGGTGGAGTAGCTCAGACCGTAGCCGAAGGGGTAGAGCACATCGCCCTTGTGGTACATGTAGGTGCGTCCGTGACGGATGTTGTAGTCCATCATGTCGGGCAGGTCGGTGATGTCCTTCACCCAAGTCTGTACGGTGCGTCCGGCGGGGTTCACTTTGCCGAAGAGAACATCTGCCAGTCCGTTGCCCTGCTCCTGGCTGCAATGGGTGATGTGGACGATGGCGGGCACGTGCTTCTGGCTCCAGTTGATGGTGTAGGGGAAGCTGCTGACGAGCACCAGTACGGTGTTGGGATTGGCTTTCAGCACTTGCTTCACGAGGTCTTCGTCGGGCAGCATCAGCGATTTGCGGTCTACGGCTTCGCGGCCGTCGCTGGGTACGGGAGAGAACTTCCAGTCCGTGCGGGTGCCGTACGGGTGGTTTCCTACACAGACGATGGCGATGTCGGCTGCTGCTGCGGCTCTTTCGGCCTGGCCCATGGCGTTGTCGTTGAAGTGCAGAATCTCGGTGTTCTTGTCCACTGCATTGCGTATGCCCGCCAGGATTGTGGTTTCGTAGGGCGGGGTGCCGCTATACCAGTCTTGTACTATTTTGTTCGAATACGGGCCGATGAGGGCTATCCGGCGCAGTTTCCCGGCGTTGAGGGGAAGCAGTTTGCCGCTATTGGCGCCTGCGGGTGCTTCGTTCTTCAGCAGAACGACCGATTTGGCGGTTACTTCGCGTGCCAGCCGGTGCGCTTCTGCCTTGGTGTAAGGAGCGGGTGCCGAAGGGTCTTTACCGATGGAGAGGTAAGGATTCTGAGAATTGTCACCGTCCAGCAGGCCCAGTTTGAGGGCAACGTAGATATTTCCGCGGATGGCTTTGTCGATGTCCGCCTCGGTCAGTAGTCCTTTCTCCAATGCTTCCTTGACGTAAGGTACGTAAGTGTCGAGGAACTGCCCCGTGGTGGCTTTTACTACTGCTGCCGCTCCTTCGGTCAGGGTGGGGAATGCCTTGTGCGACTCGACGAGCAGTTTCAATGCACCGCCGTCCGTGCAGATGATGCCGTTGTTGCCCCACTGCTTGCGGGTAATCTCTTCAAGGCAGGGATGAACGGACATGACCGTGCCGTTCCAGCTATTATACGCTGCCATGAAGGCGCGGCTTCCGCCTTCGGTGATGCCTTTGTAGAAGGGGTAGGCGTAGTATTCGTAGAACAGTCGCCGGTCGAAGTCGGAAGAGGTGCTGTCGCGTCCGTCCTCATTACTGTTGGCAAGGAAATGTTTCATCAGCGATGCCGTCTTCCAGTAGCGCGGGTTGTCGCCTTGCAGGCCGTGTACGCTGGCAATGGTGAGTTGGGCGGTGAGGAAGGGGTCTTCGCCGAAGCTTTCTTCGGTGCGTCCCCAGCGCGGGTCGCGGGCAAGGTCGGCATTGGGGGCACGCATCACGAGGGAGTTCCGCTTGTTATCGAGCGTCTGCATGTAGTAGCGCGCCTCTTCCGAGGCCTGTTCGGCAACTTTCCGCACGAGGTCGATGTCCCACGTGGAACCTAAGCCGTAGGATTGCGGGAAAATGGTCGTGGGAAAGTCCGTCGGTACGGTCTTTCCGTCTTCCGTGCGCGTGCGTCCGCCCCACATGGCGGGACCGCCCAGCGTCAGTCCGTGCAGACCTTCGTAGTGTCCGCAGTGGGGAATGCCGAAGCGGGGCACGCCGAGGTCGGTGGATAGCAGGGAGATTTTCTCGTCCAGCGTGAGCAGGGACAGCAGGTTGTCTACGCGTTTGTCGTCCGGGAGCTTGGTGTCGCGGAAAGGATACGTCTTTTGAGCGCCTGCCTGCACACAGAGGAGCAGGGCGAAGGCGATGAATAGTAATTTGTTTCTCATGGGTTGTACTGGTTTTATGTGTTAGACATTATAAGTTATCGTTTGTATTAGGGAAGCGAGATGCGTTGCAGCTTTCCGTCAGCGGGGAGACAGAGCAGCCCTTCGGCTTTCTTCTCGTCGGCGAGGTACTTCTTCCATTCTATCTTGTTCCATTTCAGTTGGTCGGTGCACTGGGCAACGGGGATGTGCGGGATGGCAGAGCCGTCTTTCACAAGGATGACGATGGGCAATGCGCCGCATTCGATGTGGTTCCAGCCGGGAGCATAGACTTTGCCGGTCTGGTAATCAATCCACTTCTGGTGTCCGGGCACGTAGACGTCGCGGCTGTTACCTTCTTCGAGCATGGGGGCTACGAGCAGGTTGCTGCCGAACATATATTCATCTTCTACCAGCCAGGCGCCCGGATCGTCGGGATACTCCATCAGCAGGGCGCGGAGCATGGGCCAGCCGTGCTCGGTGCAGTCTTTGGCCTGGGCGTAAACGTAGGGCATCAGTTTGTATTTCAGTTCGGCACACTTGCGGAAGTAGTTGGTGAACTCCTTGCCGTAGTACCACGGTTCGGTGGGCGGTGCGCCGTGCACGCGGCTGTGCGAGGTGAGGAAGCCAAAGGGCAACCAGCGGCGGTAGAGCGCTTCGGGCGACTGGGTGACGAAACCGCCGATGTCGTTGCTCCAGAAGCAGAAGCCGCTAAGTCCGAGGGAGAGTCCGCTGCGCAGGGTTCCTTCGAAGCCGGTGTCGGTGGTGGCTGCGTCGCCACCCCAGTGGAGCGGGTAGCGTTGGGAGCCTGCCCAGGCGGAACGTGCCCAGATAATGTTTTCGCCGTGTATCTTCTTGATGACGTCGGCCACGGTCTTGTTATAGCGCAAGGGGTAGAGGTTGTGCTCGTACAGTCCGCTGCGGCCGTTGGCATAGATGCCTTCCAGCGGGGCGCTTTCGCCGAAGTCCACTTTGATGGCGCCTACGCCCATCTCTATCAGGTTGCCCAGCTTCTCTTGATACCACTTCACGGTTTCGGGGTTGGTGAAGTCCAGCACTACATCTTCGTAGGGGAGCTGGCCCTTGCCGTTGCGCACGTAGAGTCCCCGTTCCACCAGTTCGGGGAAGAAGCGGTTCTTGGGGGTGAAGTAGGGGATTTGCCAAAGGCAGGTGCGGAAACCTTGTGTGCGCAGGTCGTCGAGCATCTGCCGGGGGTTGTCGAAGCGGTCGGCGGCAAAGGCGTAGTCACATTGCCAGTCCACGCCGAACCAGCCGGTGTCGAAGTGGATGACGTCGCTCGGTATCTTGTTTTCACGCAGTTTCCGGGCTACGTCACGGCCTTCGGCCTCGCTGAAGTAGGTGATACGGCTCATCCAGGTGCCGAAACTCCACAACGGGGGCATCTCGGGACGGCCGACGAGGGCGGTGTATTCGCTCAATATCTCTTTCGGCTCACCGAAGAAGATGAAGAAGTCCATGGCTTCGTCTGCCATAAAGAGCTTGGTGGCGCCGATGTAGCTATGGCCGAAGTCGCAGGTGACGGGGGCGGAAGTGTGCATAAACATTCCGTAGCCGCGGTTGCTGAAGAAGAAGGGGATGGGCTTGTACATATCCGGGGTTTCGGGGCCTTGAGGGTCGGCAACGAAGAGGTTCAGCTTCTGCCCGGCTTTGTTGAGCGGGGTGGCGGATTCGCCGCAACCGTATATCTTTTCGTTCGGTGCAAGGCTGAAAACGGGGTTGATGCTGCGCGAGTTGTCCGAGCCGCGCTTGATGAAGCTGAAGGGCGGTACTTTGACCTGGGTGGAGTCATTGTCGCTCCAACAACGGGTTTGCGTCAGGAGTCGGCCGTCGGCATCTTTCAGTACCAGTCGCCAGGGATAGTTTTCCACGAGGAGACTGCCGTATTTAGAGGTATAGAGGGTGCACTTGCCGGTCTTTTGGGTTTTCCAGAGGGAACGTCCGTCGGCAGGTTTGGCTACGAGCATGGGGTCGTCGGCATCTTCCTGGGGGATGACGGGCGTGGTGAGCATACGGATGCGCAGGGTACGCTCGTTGACGGGCTCGATGGTGAAGCGGAGTTGCGGGTTGTTGTCGTAGGCTCCGTCGGGGAAGTCCAGTGTTTGCAGGGGTTGGTGCAGGTAGGTGTTGGCGTTGAATGCCTGGCGGGGCATCAGTTGCTGGCGCTTCCACTGGATGACTCCTTTGCCGGTAGCGGGGTCGAGGGAGACGAGGCTATCGGCAAAGAAGTAAGTGTTACTCAGGTCCAGGAAGTCCTGGCTCATGTCTTTCGGCTGCGAAAGAAGGTATTGCACGCCGGCATTTGTCTTAAGTTGTGCATGTACGGGCTGGGTGGCAGTGGCTGCAAGGAGCAGCATTGCCGTACTTTTCAGCAGATGGTAATCTTTCATACGGTACTTGATTTACGGGTTTTGTATTGTTGCCGTAAAAGTATGAAATTATCACCAAAACAGCGGAATCGTATGTTTCGGTTCAGGGGGTGAAATGTTTATTTCTTCCTACCGTAGAAGCACATAAAGTATATTCCTATGATAACGAACGGAATACTGAGCCATTGTCCCATATTCAGCGACATCGTATTTTCAAAGTCTACCTGGTTCTCTTTCAGGAACTCGATGAAGAAGCGAAATACGAATATCTCCGTCAGGCAAAGGCCGAAGAAGAACCCGCGGTGATAGCCTACGGCTGCCGATGAGGGGGTAGCAGCCGGGGCGCTGCCATAGCCTTGTGTCCGGGCGGCTTTCTTTTGTCCTCTTTTGTACAGATAAACCATACCCAGGAAGAAGATGAAGTAGGCGATTGCCTCGTAAAGCTGTGCCGGATGGCGTGGCAGCATGTCTACGCGTTCGAATACGAATGCCCAGGGCACATCGGTCGGCTTGCCGATAATCTCGGAGTTCATCAGGTTGGCAAGGCGGATGCAGCAGGCGGTGATGGGGGTGGCAACGGCTATCATGTCCAGTATGTCCATGTAGTGCATCTTCATCTTGCGGCAATACATCCAGAGGGCGATAATAAGTCCCAGCGTACCGCCATGACTGGCAAGGCCTTCATAACCGGTCCACTTCCAGCTACCATCGGGCAGGAACTTGACGGGCAGCACTATTTCCCAAAAGTGGTGCAGGTAGTAGTCCGGCTGGTAGAACAGGCAGTGTCCCAGTCGTGCCCCAATCAGTATACCGAAGAAGCAGTAGAAGAAGAGCGGCTCGAACTTAGCGTCACTAAGTTTCTTATCACGGAACTGCTGGCGCACTATGAAGTAGGCAAACCCGATGCCAATAACCCACAGTAGGCCGTAATAGCGGATGGGAATACTTCCGAAGAGGTTGAACAGTTCGGGATTGGGATTCCAGTTGATAGAGAGTAGTGGTAACATATTATTCTGTTTTAGTTGGTTTATTATTCAGGCTTCTTGAACTTCTCCGCTACCATTCTGTACGTCGGAGTATCTATCCCGTGTTCTTCGGCGACGGCAATCATGTCGAAAAGCAGTCCTTGTACTTCGCTCTCGTGCCCTTTGGCCATGTCCTTCTGCATGGAAGCGGTGCTTTCGGGGGCGAGTTTGTCAATGACTTTGAGGTTGTATTCTATCACATCTTCTTTGAAGTCGATGCCCAACTTCTTGCCCAAAGCGGCGCTTTCGCGGGAGAGCCCGATGAAGGTATCGCGAATCTTGCCCGGCTTCTGCACTTCGCCCATAGGAACGTCGTAATAAGCGCCGGTAACTGCCATAGCCGAGATGAACGACCACTTGACGAAGGTATCGCGATTGATGTCCGGCGATATCTCAGCCTTGATGCCGCTTTCGTGCATATCGCTTTGTATGGCTTCCAGCAGTCCGTCGGGAACAATGGTACCTCTGTGCGCGCCATACACCAGTCGGAAGATTTTCCCCATCTGGGTAATCTCTCCCTTGCCCGATACAAAGCCTACGATGTAGATGCAACCGTCCAGCACCGTGACTCCGGGAACAAGGCGCTGGATGCGGGGACCGGTTCCGTAGACATTCAGAATAGGGATGACTACGGTGTCCTTGTGTGCGGCACGCTTGATAAGCTCCGTAATGGAATCTACGGAATAGCCTTTGACGCAGACAAAGATAACGTCTGCCTTGCCTTGAAACTCTTCGGCAGTAGATGCCTTTACTTTCAGCGTATGCTCTCCTTTCAGGTCGGAGTGCAGCAGCAATCCGCGTTGGCGCAGGGCGGCAAGATGTTCGCCGCGGGCAATGCAGGTTACATCTTTCCCGGCAAGTGACAGGAAGGCGGCAATCGAGCCCCCTACACCGCCGGTGCCTGCTATGAGATATTTTAATGTACTGTTTGCCATTTGTATAGTATGGTTTAAAGGGTTATTCTACGTATTTTTCTTTCTCCATGTAATAGAGGCCTTCACCGCGGTCACCATTCTCCAGGTCTTCCAGTTCTACTTTGAAGATGCGGTAGGGGAGTCCTTTCTTCGGGTGCTTGGGATAGTCTACTGTCAGCAGGTAGGCGTTGCCATATTCATCAGCTTCATAATATTCTTTTATCTCCTGTTTCATCAGGATAGGCACTTCTTCGCCGTCTATCCAGACAGTGGCTTTCAGTTGCTCGGGGCGTGGTGCCCATTGAGATTCTTTGGCTTCTTTGCTCTGGGTTTGTTGCTCGATGTTGCCAAGGCTTTCGCCATGTACCATGGAAGATGGTTTGGCTGTCTTCATCCATTCATAAGTACGTGTCAGGCTCATGGGACGGACGTATATCTGATAAGTCGGCATAGCTCCGGGAATGCGGAAAACACGCAGACCATAGACTTCCATACGGTTATAGCGAATATTGAGCGTAGTGTCACGGTCGGCAATGAAGTTCCATGCCCAAAATTCCAGGCGGTGCTCACTTTCGGGTAGCCCGTTTTTCATGGCAAAATGGACATAAGAGGGGAAGTAGATAGAGGCTACGCTTTGATATTTCCCTCTGGGTACGCGGGCAGTGTAGTATCCGTCTTTGTTGCTGAACACCTCTACCACACAGTCGAATCGTGGGTTTTGCCAACAAACGCTGGCACTGTCTATCGGCTGGTCATTGAAGTCCGTCACCCGTCCGCGGATGGTGACAGAATCTTGTTGCTGCGCGTAAGAGGAGATGGCGCAGAGAATGCAAGCGAGGAGAAAAAGAAGATGTTTCATGGCAGTATGTTTTTAAGTCGCCGACTGCCCGCCGGCGACTTAATTGTTTTCTTTGTTACACATTGAAGCGGAAGTGCATGATGTCTCCGTCCTGCACTACGTATTCCTTGCCTTCAACGCCGAGCTTGCCCGCTTCTTTCACTGCGGCTTCCGAGCCGTACTGAATGTAGTCGTTGTACTTGATGACTTCTGCGCGGATAAAGCCTTTCTCAAAGTCCGTATGGATGACGCCGGCACATTGCGGGGCTTTCCAGCCTTTCTGATAAGTCCATGCCTTTACTTCCATTTCTCCGGCAGTGATGAAGGTTTCGAGGTTCAGCAGCTTGTAAGCCGATTTAATCAGACGGCTTACGCCGGATTCTTCCAGCCCTATTTCCTGCAGGAACATTTGGCGGTCTTCGTAAGTTTCCAGTTCGGCAATGTCAGCTTCGGTCTTGGCGGCTACAATCAGTATTTCGGCATGCTCGTCCTTTACGGCTTCGCGCACCATATCCACGTACTTATTGCCGCTGACGGCACTTGCTTCATCCACGTTGCAGACGTACATTACCGGCTTGGAAGTCAGGAGAAAAAGCTCTTTGGCAATCTTCTGTTCGTCTTTGGTCTCGAACTGTACGGTGCGGGCTGATTTGCCTTGTTCGAGGGCTTCTTTATATTGTACCAGTACATCGTAAGCCAGCTTCGCCTGCTTGTCGCCGCCTGTCTGTGCCTGCTTTTGTACTTTCTGGATGCGGCTTTCGATGGTTTCGAGGTCTTTCAGCTGAAGCTCGTAATCGATGATTTCCTTGTCGCGTACGGGGTTGATGCTGCCGTCTACATGCGTCACGTTGTCGTCGTCGAAGCAGCGCAGCACGTGGATGATGGCATCCGTCTCGCGGATGTTGGCAAGGAATTTATTACCCAGACCTTCGCCTTTGCTGGCGCCTTTCACCAGTCCGGCAATGTCTACAATTTCTACCGTTGTCGGAACGATGCGTCCCGGATGTACCAGTTCGGCAAGTTTTGTCAGTCGTTCATCGGGTACGGTGATGACACCTACGTTCGGTTCTATTGTACAAAAAGGGAAGTTTGCCGCCTGTGCTTTTGCATTGGACAAACAGTTGAAAAGCGTCGATTTGCCAACGTTCGGCAATCCGACAATACCACATTGTAAAGCCATTATCTATTTCGTTATTATTTGTTTTCCGGCTACAAAGATAGGTATTCTTCTGTTTATCCGATAAAAGATTGGAGTTTAATTAACATTGAAGATGAAATATCCTGACAACAAAAACGTCTTCCGGATTTTTGCTAAAACTCTTCTCGGTTTTTACTAAGATTCCGACTGATTTTTACTAAAATTCCGGAAGGTTTTTACTAAAAATATCCTACCCCTTTCAGAAGGTATTCCTGCGAGGAATTCCGGATAGCCGTCGGATAATCATTTTTCTATACAAATCATTTGCTGTGCTGATGGGTGGACTCTTCCTTGAATATCCGGTGAAAGACTTCTTTCAATTGGTTTTTATCAGCAATAATAGCTTGCAACTGCTTCAGTCGTTCTGCATTCTTGCCGTAAGGAAACCAGAGTTTCAGATAGCCGCCGGGGGCGTATTTCTCCATCAAATGCTTGTGGAAGCGTTGGTAGTGCCATTCTTCGTCGGCGGTAGGGTTGAGTTTCAAGCCATACTGCACGGTGCGGCGCAGGGTGATGTCCGAGTCGATAATGCGGTCGGCTTCGGCAACAATACGGCCATAGATGCTGCGGGGTTCGTGGTCGGTGGAAGCGCGATGGTCTTCTACCGCCTCTCTCATGGTCTGTATCTCTTCTTCCGAAAACCACTGGCGCAGGGCGGTATCCGCCATCAGTATCTCACCGGAAACAAGGTGATGGGTGGCGCGGTCGCGGCACAGCCCCGTATCATGGTAGGCGGCGATGGTATAAGCGAGGCGTTCGTCCACTTCGGGATGTTGGCGGGCAAGGGCGAGGCTCTCTGAAATGACGGTCTGCACGTGCAAGAGGTTGTGAGCCTTGTCGAAGTCCTGGTATCGGGGAATGATTTCTGTTTCTATGTAATGGACGAGTGTGTCGGGTATCATGCTTCGTTGAATTAATAGTTACTTTCTGAATACGTACTGTCTTGCTTGTCCCGGTTCAGGGGCAGAATGGCGGGTACGGGCAGAGGAATATCAACAGGAATGGAACCTTCGATGTTGCCTTCATTGACAATAGTGGTGAACCAGGCGATGGGCTTTTCGCACTCCACGCGGTAACCTTTGTCGGCTATATAGAGATTACAATTCACAGGCTTTCCGTCGGCATCGTAAACGTTAAAGTTGTAGTCGGTCAAGACTTCGCCGTACTCTCCGAATTCTTTCGGTGAGAACCCGAAGTAGATTGAATTCTTCTGATAGCGTACATTCTTGGGCAAAGAGCCGATGTCGTAGCGGGTTACTTTGAAATTGGGGTAGGTATAATCTACGGTACCCGTTAGCCTGCAACCCTCTTCGACAGGGATGGGAATGTCGGCAACGGGCATGGAGTGAGGGTAGGCGTTGACGTTGAAGAAACGTTTTTCGTCGAGTGTCATACGGTAGGGCATTTTGGGGGTGGAGATTTCTGCTTTCTCACCGTTGGGGTACACAATTGCCTGATGGCTGAACGACAGCTTGGCGGTATAGTGCTGAATGTTGAAACTGGCAGGCAGGAAGGCAACGATCCGCATCGTTTCTGCCTGGGGAGAATAACTGTAGGGAACTACTTTCATTTTCTGTACCAAAGAGTTATGGGTTTCGTTTTGTACTGGTGCGTCGATGTTGCGTGCATCGATATCATGCTGGATAGAGTATGGTGGGGTGGTGGCGAAAGTCTGTTGTTGCAGATTAATGTCGAGGTGGTGCAGGGAGTTGGATAGCACTGTGAGATCCAGTCGGGCAATGTGTCCGGTGGCTTGCAGACGTACTACGTAAAGAGGATGTTGCAAGGTGTCATTGGGAGTAGTTGCGGTGTTTAGGGGGTGCTCCTTCCATTGGGCAAGCATTTCTTCCCATGGGCCTTCGGGATCTTCATCATTCCATAACCACAGGGCATGGCGGAAGTCATCCACGAGGGTTTCAAATCCCAGAACTTCTCCTTTGCTGCCGTTGGCGACGCCTTTGATGCGGGCGGTGGTGTGGTATAGCGTCTTTTGCGTGTCAGGATCTCGCACTTCTTTCTTATAGTTGGGATAATAGATGTCAAATTCCGGTTGATATTTCAGTTCGGGGGAGTCAGATGCTTTTTCTTCTTCCCAAACCATGTCGTAGTAAACAGCTACGTAGCGGCTCATTTGAGTATAGGCATAATTCCGTTTGCGGCTCTTATCTTCAAACAGCAGGTAGGCTACATCATCTTCCATATTCATCAGAGTTGCTTCCAACTGGTCGAAACGGCGGGGGACGCCAATGTCGGCAGCACTGAAAAGAAGGTGTGCAGAGCTGTCGGGTACGGCTACTTTCGCCCGGGCGCTGTATCGCTTTTGGTCTATCATATCTATGTCTATGGAGTGGGGCAGCAATAGTTGCGTGTCGTATTTGGGACGAAAGCGCAGGTTATCGTAAAAGATGCTGCTACGCAGAATTCCGGCAATTTGGACTGAGTCGGTCACTATCGGCAAATCTTTGTAGTACCACCGCATATCCATGTCCTCAAAAGGGAATGGGTAGTAGCATACGTCGTCTTGTCCGAGCTTTTCTTGTTTCAAGAAGTCTATGAAGAGTTGGTAGCGGTCATCGCTTACGGTAGTCTGCGCGATACAGCGAAGTGTACCTGGGAAACTTATTAATAGAATGATACAAATAGCTTTAAGTCGGTTCATGTTTTTTATCTGAGTAAATAGGACTTTGAAAATATCTTTCGATCAGGGGCGTGTTTTGTGCGTCTCTTTCTTTTCGAAGCTACAAATATAGAAAAAAGCCGGAATGCGTCGCGTATTCCGGCTTTTAAAACTTATAAAAGGTTTTTGGTTATTTGTGTTAGGAGTGAAATTTCTTGTTTAAGAGAGAATGAAACAATTACATATCGGGGTTGTCCATGGTAACCGTCATTTCGGGAACCAATACGTATTCGCCCTTTTTATTGTTCCATTTATAGTAAGTGGTAGTGACGCTCTTGCCTTGGTAAGCGTAACGGATGCACATGTCATTGCTCCATGTGTCCTTGGTGCTGTTCCATTTCAAGGCTTCACTTTCGATCATACGATTTTGGTCGTCGTACTTGTAGTTATACTTCATATAGTTGGCAAGCGTGCTGCCATCCATTTTGTATACAGTCTCGGCAACTTTCAATCCGTTTACTTCTTCCGAATTGTAAATGAGGTTGCTCTTGTTGTCTGCTGATACGTTTAATCCACACACTAAAAGAAGTGCTGAGATAATCACTGTTTTTAAAGATACTTTTGCTTTCATGGTTCTATGAATGTTTTTAATTGAACTTACTATTTATTATCAATGTGTCATTGAATTCGCTGCAAAGGTACAGATTATATTGACATAACTAATAAATATGGATTAAATTTTATCAATATGTCAGGGTTGGGTGCTTTGATATGCTTTCCTTTTGGCAAGATAGGCGAACAAAAAATATCCGGTAGCCTCCCTACCGGATATTCTGATGAGCAAACTGTATTTTGAAAGGATTGGTTCTGTTGCTTTCTGATTGTAAGTTAAATAACGTTATAAGCCTATTTAGTGTGCCTGCAACCAGTTGTTTCCCCACCCGCAATCGGCTTTCAGCGGTACGTACATGCGATAGGCATGCTCCATTTCTTCGATTACAATTTGTTGCACAATCTCTTTTTCAGCCTCTGGAACGCTGAAATTTAGTTCGTCATGGACTTGTAAAATCATCTTTGCTTTCAGATTGTTACTTAGGAAGCGCTGATAGATGTGTGCCATGGCTACTTTTATGATGTCGGCGGCACTTCCCTGGATGGGGGCGTTGATGGCATTGCGCTCGGCATAGCCCCGCACCACGCCGTTTCTTGAGTTGATGTCCGGCAAGAAACGTTTGCGGTGGAAGATGGTTTCTACGTATCCGTTTTCGCGTGCCACCTCGATGCTCTTATCCATGTATTCTTTGACTTGCGGATAGGTTTCGAAATACCCGTCAATCAATTCTTTGGCTTCCTGGCGGGAAACGTTCATGCGTTCCGCCAGTCCGAAGACGGAAATGCCGTAGATGATGCCGAAGTTGGCGGTCTTGGCTTTGCGGCGCATATCGGAGGTGACGTCGCTGATGTCTATCTTATAGATTTTGGCGGCGGTGGCGGCATGAATGTCGTGTCCGCTGAGGAAGGCGTCGATCATGTTCTTGTCGCCGCTCAGGTGTGCCATGATGCGGAGTTCTATCTGCGAGTAGTCGGCAGAGAAGAACTCGCAACCATCGTCCGGGATAAAGGCTTTGCGGATTTCCTTTCCGTCCTCGTCGCGGATAGGAATGTTCTGCAGGTTCGGATTGCTGGAACTGAGCCGCCCGGTGGAGGTGACTGCCTGATTGAAAGAGGTATGAATGCGTCCGGTACGTGGATTGATGAGTTGAGGCAGGGCATCGACGTAGGTGCTGAGCAACTTCTTCAGTCCGCGGTATTCCAGTATCTTGCCGATAATCTCGTGCTTGTTGCGGTAGGTCTGTAGCACTTCCTCGGAAGTGACGTACTGTCCGGTCTTGGTCTTTTTGGCCTTCTCCACTATCTTCAGTTTGTCGAAGAGTATCTCGCCTACTTGTTTGGCGGAGCTGATATTGAATGTTTCGCCTGCCAGATCGTAGATGTCTTTTTCAATCTCTTGCAGGCGTGCGGTAAAGTGCTCCGACGATTGTTTGAGGGCTTCGGTGTCAATCCGGACTCCATTGCTCTCTATATTGACAAGTACAGGCACGAGCGGCATTTCTATCTCATAGAACAGATGTTCGGCATCTTGTTCCTTCAATTCCTTCTCCAGTACGTTCTTCAACTTCAGGGTGACGTCTGCGTCTTCGCAGGCATAGCGGTAAACTTCTTCGGGTGGAAGGTCGCGCATATTCTTTTGGTTTTTCCCTCGGGCGCCGATAAGTTCATCTATATGGATGGTTTGGTAATGCAGATAGATTTCTGCCAGGTAGTCCATGTTATGGCGAAGTTCGGGTTGAAGAACATAATGGGCGAGCATGGTGTCGAAAAGTTGTCCCTTCACCCGGACTCCATAATTTTGGAGGATGATCATATCGTACTTGATATTTTGTCCCACCTTCATCGTTTTCTCATTTTCGAAGAGCGGACGGAATGCGCTTACAATTTTTAACGCTTCTTCACGATCTGCGGGAACGGGAACATAGTATGCTTGATTTTCGGCTGCGCTGAAGCTCATTCCTACCAGTTCTGCTTCCATCGGGTCGGTTCCGGTAGTTTCCGTGTCTATTGAGAGAATTTCGGATGTAAGTAACTTTTGAACAATTTCAGTTCTTTTCTCTTCTGTATCAATCAGTTGGTAGTCTACATCAAGCATTTCTAACCGTGTCAGAATCGAATTTTTGGAGCCGTCTGCCCCGTTGCCCGCAAAATTCGCAAACAAATCGCCTTGGATTGGGGCGTTATTTTCGGGGGTAGCGGGTTGCGGTTGAGCAAACAAAGTTCCGGCGTATGGGTCGGGCGAAGAAGAGTTCGGAGTGGGAGAGGGAGTGCTGCTTCCTTTTTTGAGAACCCGGTCGATGAGTGTGCGGAATTCCAGTTCCTCAAAAATCTTACGAAGTTCTTCTTCGTTCGGTGCTTCGCGGACGAGCGAATTCATGTCGAGTGCAATAGGCACATCCGTTTTGATGGTGGCGAGGAATTTGGAGAAAGTAATCATTTCCCGGTTTGTCTCCACTTTGGTTTTGAGGGCACCCTTCAGTTGGTCGGTGTGTTCCAGCAGGTTTTCAATGCTGCCGAATTCGGCTATCAGCTTTTGTGCCGTTTTCTCTCCTACGCCGGGACAACCGGGGATATTGTCGGAAGCGTCGCCCATCAGTCCCAACATGTCAATGAGCTGTTGTGTGGACTGGATGTCAAATTTCGCTTTTACCTCTTCTACGCCCATCACCTCAAAACCGCCGGTATGCTTGGGGCGGTACATGAATACGCGGTCGGACACCAACTGCCCGTAGTCCTTGTCGGGAGTCATCATGTAGGTGGTGATGCCTTGCTTGCCGGCTTCGGTGGCAAGGGTGCCTATCACGTCGTCGGCTTCGTAGCCCGCCACTTCGAGGATGGGGATGCGGTAAGCGCGGATGATGTCCTTTATAATAGGTACGGACAGGCGGATGGCTTCGGGCGTTTCCTCTCGCTGTGCCTTGTATTGCTCGTAGGCTTCGTGGCGGAAAGTGGGACCGGCAGGATCGAAAGCCACCCCGATGTGTGTAGGATTCTCCTTCTTGAGTACTTCTTCAAGCGTATTGACAAAGCCCAGGATGGCGGATGTATTAAATCCTTTGGAGTTGATACGCGGATTTTTAATAAAGGCGTAATATGCCCGATATATCAGCGCATAGGCATCGAGCAAGAAAAGTTTATCGATAGAATTCATAGGTTTATCATTTTTTTACACGGTAAAAGTACAAAAAAATGCCGTATTAACTGTTTTATTACTACTTTTGTACGCAAATAGCGAGGAATGGACAACTCATCACTTATAAAATCTCCGATTTTCAAGGAATTGGAAGACTTCAAGAATCTGTTTGAAAGTACTCTCTCCAGTTCCAATCTTTTGTTGAATAGCGTCATCGAGCATATTCGGCAGAAGAATGGGAAGATGATGCGCCCTATGTTGGTGCTTCTGGCAGCAAAGCTTTATGGCGAAGTATGCCCTGCAACTCTCCACGCTGCGGTTGCATTGGAACTGCTGCATAATGCCAGCCTCGTGCACGACGATGTGGTGGATGAAAGTACCGAACGGCGTGGACAACTCTCGGTAAATGCAATCTTCAATAATAAGGTGGCTGTGTTGGCAGGTGACTATTTGCTGGCAACTTCTTTAGTCCAAGTCGGACTTACCCGTAACCATAATATCATCGATATCGTTTCCTGCCTGGGGCAAGACTTGGCAGAGGGGGAGCTTTTACAGCTTTCTAATGTCAGTAACCCTCATTTCTCCGAAGATGTTTACTTTGACGTTATCCGCAAGAAGACGGCGGTACTCTTTGCCGCATGTACCAAAGCGGGTGCTTATTCGGTAGGAGCCGACGATGAAAAGGCGGAATTTGCACGCTTGTTCGGTGAGTATATCGGGCTTTGTTTCCAGATAAAGGATGATATTTTCGACTATTTTGAAAGTAAGGAAATCGGTAAACCTACCGGAAACGATATGGTAGAGGGCAAACTGACTCTGCCGGTGCTCCATGCACTCAATGCTACCAAGGATAAGGTAGCCGGAGAGATTGCCGTGAAAGTAAAGAACGGTGACGCTACTTCCGATGAAATCGCCCGGTTAATTGAATTCGCCAAGCAGAACGGGGGCATTGAATATGCTTCAAAAATGATGTATGCTTATAAGGAAAAGGCACTCTCATTACTGGAGTCCGTGCCGGATACAGATGTCAAGGCGGCGCTTGCCGGATACTTGGATTTTGTAGTAGAAAGAGAAAAGTAATGTGCCAATGAATTGGCACATTACCGTATTATCATATTAGAAGAACTTCATCTCCTCACCCTTTATCTCCGAAAGCAGCAGATTGGCAAGGCGGCTGGTTCCTAAACGGAACAACTCATTACTCAACCATTCTTCACCAAGCACTTCTTTGACAATGGTGTAATAAATCAATGCATCGTTTACGCAATTTATACCACCTGCGGGCTTGAAGCCAATCTTATTACCCGTTAATGCATGATATTCCTTGATGGCCTGGCACATCACAAAAGCAGCTTCCGGGGTGGCAGCAGGCTGCTGTTTGCCGGTAGAGGTCTTGATGAAATCGGCTCCTGCGTACATGGATAGGATAGAGGCTTTCTTGATGTTAGAAGCCGTTTTCAGTGCTCCTGTTTCGAGGATTACTTTCATGTGGTGCTCCTTGCAAGTCTCTTTCAGCTCCTGTATCTCGTCGCACATGGTTTCATAATCTCCTGCCAGGAATTTGCCTACCGAGATAACAATATCTATCTCGTCTGCACCATCCATCAGCGCCATTGCTGTTTCTGCCACTTTTACTTCAATGAAGGTCTGCGAAGAGGGGAAACCTGCCGATACACAGGCTATCTTTACGCCTTCCACATCCAGCGTATCCTTTACAACTTCGGCGAAATTGGGGTAAACGCAGATAGCTGCCACGTTCTTCAAATCCGGGAATTCATCGTCGAATTGATTCACTTTCTGGGTGAACTTCATCACACTTTCGTCGCTGTCGGTACTGTTCAGCGTGGTGAGGTCGATGCAGTTGAACAAGAATTTCTTTACTTCCGGCGTGTTGTTTGCCGGCACTTTCTCTGCAATGATTTTGGCTACTTGTGCAGCTACTTCTGCATCGTCGAGTTGGGTGTTGTACTTTGCCAGGGCGGCATCATACTTGTTCTGGGTTGACTCATTTTTCTCCATGGTTCGTCAATTTAGGGTTGTTGATATGTCTTGTTTGGTCACGCTTGGTTTTCTTCTCAAGGTTGCGGGTAAAGGCTTCGGTGAGGTCTACTCCGGTCTGGTTTGCAATGCAGAGAAGTACCCAAAGAACGTCTGCCATTTCGTCGTCGAGGTTGTCTTTTTCTCCTTCTTTGAAGGATTGGTCGCCGTATCTGCGCGCCATGACGCGCGCCAGTTCGCCTACTTCTTCGGTCAATACGGCCATATTGGTGAGTTCGCTGAAATAGCGCACTCCGTACTCCTTAATCCAGGAGTCCACTTGCTTCTGTGCTTCTTCTAATGTCATTATTCCTTATTTTTTGTATCCATACAGATGGTCACAGGGCCATCGTTCAGTAACTCTACTTTCATGTCGGCACCAAATTCGCCGGTGCCTATCTCTTTACCTAATGCAGAACTTAAATCCTTGCAGAATTGTTCATACAACGGAATGGATATTTCCGGTTTGGCAGCCCGGATATAAGAGGGGCGATTGCCTTTCTTGGTCGATGCGTGAAGGGTGAATTGGCTGATTACCAGTATTTCACCATCAATATCGAGGATAGATTTGTTCATCACTCCTTCTTCATCATCAAAGATGCGAAGGTTGACAATTTTCTTGCATAGCCAGTCTATATCTTCCTGCCCATCGGTTTCTTCAATACCTATCAGTATCATAAGTCCCTTTCCGATAGCCGATTTGCATTTCCCGTCAATGGTTACGGAGGCGTGTCCGGCGCGTTGTATAACTACTCTCATGTTCGTTCTGATTTAATCTTTTTTCGGGCTGCAAAGTTACGAATAAATTCGGTTAATGTCTTGGCTTTGTGCCTGATTTGTTAGATGGTTGATTATTAGTCGCTTGCGGAAGAAAAGTATTTCTGTATGATTTCAGCCTTCGCTTCTCCCACCACGCCTGCCAATTCTTCCAAAGGCGCTTCTTTGATGCGCTTTACGCTCTTGAAGTGCTTTAGCAAGGCGGATTTGGTTTTCTCTCCGATGCCTTTTATCTCGTCCAGTGCCGAGGCTATCTGCCGCTTGCTTCGCTTGTCGCGGTGGAAGGTGATGGCGAAGCGGTGCACTTCATCCTGTATCTGTGTCAGCAGGCGGAAGAGGGGAGTGTTCTGCTTCAGTCCGATGGTTTGGGGAGGGAAACCGTAGAGCAGTTCCGAGGTGCGGTGCTTGCCGTCTTTGGCGAGTCCGGCAATGGGAATGCTTAGTCTCAATTCGTCTATGACCTCTTTTACGGCGCTCATTTGCCCTTTCCCGCCATCGGTGATAAGAAGGTCGGGTAAGGGCAGGTTCTCTTCAATAGCGCGCTGATAACGGCGTTTTACGACCTCTTTCATGGAAGCATAGTCGTCCGGTCCTTCTACGGTCTTGATATTGTACTTCCGGTAGTCCTTTTTGGAAGGTTTTCCTTTTATGAAGACCACGCAACCTGCTACCGGATCCGAGCCTTGAATGTTGGAATTGTCAAAGCATTCTATCTGCATCGGCAGCCGGTCGAGGTGCAGTTCCTGCTGTATCTCCTTCAGAAGGCGCACGGTGCGTTGCTCCGGATTCAGCTTCTCCGCCTGCTTCATGCGGTCTGCCTTGTATTGCTTCACGTTCAGGATGGAGAGTTCCAGCAATTTCTTTTTATCTCCTCGTTGGGGGATGGTGAAGACAACGTCTTTCAGCTCCATATCCAATTCAAAGGGTACGATGATTTCGCGTGAAAGACTCTTGTACCGTTCCCGCATTTCGATGATACCCAGTGACAGCAATTCTTCTTTTGTCTCGTTCAAGCGCTTTTTGTACTCAAAGGTGAATGCCTGGTTGATAGCGCCATTCGTAATGTGCAGGTAGTTGATGAAAGCGGATTTTTCGTCGCTGTCCTCTTCGATGGAGAATACATCGATGTTGTGCAGAACGTTGCTTACTACTTCCGAT
The DNA here is from genome assembly GCA_905203765.1 of uncultured Bacteroides sp. GTDB lineage: Bacteria > Bacteroidota > Bacteroidia > Bacteroidales > Bacteroidaceae > Bacteroides. The sequence goes on along the minus strand of CAJKXC010000001.1, from coordinate 98,226 downwards.
TTCGCACGATAGCTCTCCAGTAGCAGGTACTTTTCCTTGATCTTTTGTGCCTCTTCAAACTTCATTTCAGCGGCAAGTTCCTGCATTTGTTCCAGCAGCATCCGCTCTATTTCCTGGGTGTTTCCCTTGAGTATTTCCTTGATTTCAGCGATGTTTTTCAGGTAATTCTCCTGGCTTTGTTTGCCGATGCAAGGGCCTGCACAGTTCTTGATGTGATATTCCAGGCAAACGTTGAACTTTCCGGCAGCGATGTTCTCCGGTGAGAGGTTCAGATTGCAGGTTCGCAGGGGGTACAGGTGCTTGATGAGGTCGAGTACAGCGAGCATAGAGGGCATATGGCTGTAAGGGCCGTAATAAGATGACCCGTTTCGGATGATTCTCCGTGTCTTGAATACGCGTGGGAAGTATTCGTTTTGTACGCAGATGGAAGGGTAGGTCTTATCGTCTTTCAGCAATACATTGTAGCGTGGTTTGTATTTTTTGATGAGATTATTCTCCAGCAGGAGTGCATCTTCTTCAGAGTTGACCACAATGTAGCGTATATCTGCAATCTTACTTACCAATACCCGTGTCTTTCCCGGTTCATGTTCCCGATTGAAGTAAGAAGATACTCTTCGCTTCAGATTCTTTGCCTTGCCTACGTATATAATGACCCCTTCGGTATTCAAGTATTGATAAATACCGGGGCTTTCGGGAAGGTTGGAAACAATTCCCTTCAAATAGTCGTTGGCTCTGAGTTCTTCCATATCGGGCTATGATGATTACTGCTTACCTGTTTACAGGGAAAGCACAGCCTCTACTTCCACATCCTTTCCGAATACTTCTCTTCCGTGAAGTTCTTTCAGCTCGATGATGAAGTTCACATATACCTTCTTCGGATTCATCTGCTTTGCCAACTTGCAGGCTGCTTCCATTGTTCCGCCGGTTGCCAATAAATCATCGTGAAGCAGGACTACATCGTTTTCGTCGATGGCATCTTTGTGCATCTGCACCGTATCCTTGCCATACTCTTTATCGTAGCTTTCTTCGATGGTCTCTGCCGGTAGTTTCCCCGGTTTGCGGATGGGAATGAATCCTGCTCCTAATCTTGTGGCAAGAATAGGCCCCATAATGAATCCTCTGGATTCTATGCCTACTACCTTGGTGATGCCTTTGTCCTTGTACATTTCATATAAGGCATCCGAAAGTTCCTGCAAGGCAACCGGGTCTTTGAATAAAGTAGTTACGTCGTAGAATAGAATTCCCGGGATAGGGAAATCGGGAATTTCCCGAATGCTTTTGATGAGTGTTTCTTTGCTCATAATCAGTTTATTTAATACGTTTATTGAATCCTTTTGTTTCACGTGGAACTTCGCCTCTTATCTTCCGCAAAGTACCAGTAACACGTTGATGTCACTCGGAGATACTCCCGGAATTCTGCTCGCTTGGGCTATTGTTTCCGGATCAATCTTCACTAACTTCTGTCTTGCTTCGGTGGAAAGGGACTGAATGGAATTATAGTCAAACTTTCCTTTTATCTTGATGCTTTCCAATCTTGCCAGTTTATCTGCAATGATTCGTTCGCGTCCTATGTAGCCTTCATACTTAATAAGAATCTCTGCTGCTTCTACAATTTCTTCCTTTCTATCGGATATTTTATCCAATTCACGTTGGAAGGCACTGACGTGTTCCGCCATATTTTCAATGGTTACTTGCGGGCGGTTTATCAGGTCTATCAGTTTGCATCCCTGGCGGAGTGGAGTAGTGCCGAGTTCTTCGAGTACCGGATTAATTAATGCCGGTTTCATCGAATAATTTCGCGCAAAGTCTATGATTCGGTTTACGGCTTCCCGCTTCTGCTTCAGCAGTTCGTAACGGTCTTCCTTCACCAAACCCAACTTCCACGATTTTTCAGTGAGGCGCATATCGGCATCATCCATGCGGAGCAGAATGCGATATTCCGCGCGTGAGGTAAACATACGATAAGGTTCGTCTACGCCTTTGGTCACCAAATCGTCGATTAAAACGCCGATATATGCTTCGTCGCGTGCCAAAGTAAACGGCTCTCCGCCGTGGCAGTTGATGTGTGCATTGATACCTGCAATGATACCTTGTCCGGCAGCTTCTTCATATCCGGTAGTTCCGTTCACTTGTCCGGCAAAGAACAGATTCTTGATTTTCTTCGTTTCCAACGTATGTTTCAGTTGGGTAGGGTCGAAGAAATCGTACTCGATGGCATATCCCGGACGGTAAACCACCAAGTCTTTGAATGCCGGTATCTTCTTCAGCGCTGCAAGCTGTATGTCCATAGGGAGTGACGAGGAGAAGCCATTCAGGTAAAGTTCCTGGGTGGTTTCTCCTTCCGGTTCCAGGAAAAGCTGATGTTGCGGCTTGTCGGGGAAGGTCACGATCTTTGTCTCTATGCTGGGGCAGTAGCGCGGGCCGATACTTTGAATTTGTCCGTTGAAAAGGGGAGAATCCGGAAGTCCTTCCCGCAATATATGATGTACCTCTTCGTTGGTGAAACAAGTCCAGCAAGGCAGCTGTTTCAAGTGGCGTACGCCGGTATTCATAAAGGAGAACTTGTGGAAATCGTTCTCTCCATCCTGAATCTCCATTTGGTCATAATGCACACTTCGTCCGTCGATGCGTACGGGAGTTCCCGTTTTCATTCGTCCGTAAGTGATACCATGTTTTGCGATGGATTCGGTTAATTGGTAGGATGCAGGCTCTGCCATACGTCCACCGGGGAGCATGGTACGGCCTACGTGCATCAAGCCGTTGAGGAAAGTTCCGGCAGTCAGCACTACGCACTTGGCGCGGAAAGTAACGCCCCACAGGGTTTCTACTCCTACAATTTCTCCGTTTTCAACGAGGATTTCGCGTACGGTGTCTTGCCAGATATGCAGGTTGTCGGTATTCTCCAGAATTTCCCGCCAAGCCCAGATAAACTTATTGCGGTCGCATTGTGCCCGTGGGCTCCACATGGCAGGGCCTTTGGAACGGTTCAGAATGCGGAACTGTATAGCTGTCCGGTCGGTCACCAGCCCCATATATCCCCCCAGCGCATCAATCTCGCGTACTATCTGTCCTTTGGCGATGCCACCCACTGCCGGGTTGCAGCTCATTTGACCGATCTTATTCATATCCATTGTGATAAGACAGGTCTTCGAACCCAGGTTCGCAGCAGCAGCAGCAGCCTCACAGCCAGCGTGTCCGGCACCGATTACAATAACGTCATACTTAAATTCCATTCGTTCAGTGTAGTTTAAAACCGTGCAAAGTTACGAAAAAGTTACGTTGCACCCACGCTTCTTTAATTTTGTTTATGACAGAGGCGATATACGTATGTTACTGTCCCAGCCACTTCCGGATGGGTGGCATCAGTTCTTCCATAAAATCTTCCTGCTTCTCTTGTTTCGTGTTCAAATCCCAAATGTATTGGCGGGCTTCATGGGGATTTTCGGTTTGGAATATTTCATAATACAAATCTTCGCGTTTCACGTATTCTTCGGCAAATCCGTCTTCTGCGATATGTGGGATGCCTATTACTATCCGGAATTCAGGAATCGTACGGTAGTACACGTATCCCGTAAACACGTCCTGATAGGTGATGCCCGGACAAGTTCGCGGGTCATGGTCGAAAGCATCTTTCCCGAACGGGCTTCCCGAAAAGTCGAATCCGGCATTGTTTATTTTCTGATATTGAAATGCAGCATCCCATTTCCCGTTCTGTGTAGGGGCTACGGATAGGTCATTGTCCGAACGTATGGCCGAAAGCGCAAATTGGTTGACTAACACATTGGCGCACCGGTCGGGAAATGCTTCGAATACAAAGCGTGCCACATTCTGTTCCGGTACTCCCGCTTTGCGGTGAAAGCCGGGACTATAAGCATGGCGGGAGTTCATGATCACCAATGCTTTCTGCTTGGGATTCCGGGCTTTCATTTCCCGGAAATTGCGGATGATGTAGTCCGCCATCAGGCTGTCACGCTGGAAATAGTCATCGAACTGCCCGTAGGCCTCTTTCAGGTTTTCTTTCGTAGGGTGTTTGGTATTGAAAAAGATATCGGATGGATAAAAAGAAATCTTCTTTTTATCCGGTAATGTGCTGTTTATCTGATAAATACTCTCTGCAAGATAACTCCAGTTATAGGGGGGCCAAACAGGATAAAAAAGCATGTTGCGCCGGAAATGCAGAATCTGCCTGTCTACCTCTTCCTTGCTCAAGCCGTCGGTATGGAGAAAAGTATTCAGTTCCGGGTTTATGCTTCTCGAGCCTACCTCTGTAAACACTACCCCCACACGGTTGATGAAAAAGGAATCGCGCAGCACTTCCAGATAGAGTTCATATTGAGTGATGTCCCGATGGTCACGTTCGCTGATAAAGACGATGTCATGTTCCTTGAACAAGGAAAGGATATACTCTTTTGCCGTCACTTGCTTGCCGGATAAGAAATCGACATAAGGTTTGATGGCCTGATGTGGTTGGGCTGTTGCTGTGAAAGTGCTCAATAGAAAGGTGATAAGGCATAATGCTGTTTTTGCAAGTACCCTTCTGCGGGGAGAAGTGAAATGTTCCATAGTTTCCGGATGTTTTTATGATGTGTCTCTATTTATCGTTGTAAATGTATTCAATAAATCTTGGAATTACAATTCTTTTCTGAAAAAGATACATACCTTTGCAGTGACAGGCACTCAGGCGCCTTCTCGATTGTACCATTATAAAGTAAAAAGAATGCGGACGAAATATGTTTTCCTTATTATTGCGGGCTTGTTTTTGCTGTATGCGTGTACCGGTTCTTCTCCTCGTAAGTTACCCCGACTTTCTGATGCGTGGGTGAAGGAGCATCCCGACAGTGCGCTTGTGCTATTGGATGCCCTGCTGTTTCCCGAAGAACTGCCCCTTCCCGAGCGTGCCGAGTATGCGCGTCTGCGTGCAAGCGCTTGTTCGGAAGCCGATAAATCGTTTGCACAGGATACCTTGCTCGAGGTTGCCATCCGCTATTATACGGCTTGCGGCGATTCGTTCCATTTGTCAGAGTGCTATCGTTTGAATGCCCTGCGTCAGCTTCATAAAGATGACAATGCTGCTGCCTTGAATAGTTTCGTGCTTTCTGAGGGCTTCTTGCCGCAATCGGCTGACAGCCTTCGCCTCTCGCTTTATAACCAGATTGCCCAACAAGCATTGACCGCTTCCTGCTATGATGTGAGCCGTTGTTATGCCCGCCGACTGATGGCTTCGCAGGATACTTCTTTTCAATTGGTGGGTTACTATACGCTTGCCATTGCTTTTAATTGGGAAGCAAAGCGTGAGACGGGTTTGTCCGATTCCGCTTTCTACTATATGGAGAAGGGGATTTCTCTTGCCGAAGCGCATCCTGATGCACTTTTGCCCCATTATCTTCGCAATTCTATGGATTCCCGTCTGTCACCGCAAGAAGCCTTGCGCCGCTTGCGGAAAGTCATTTCTTTGGAAGGCGAAAGCTGCAATGTGCTGGCAAACATTGCCAAAGTCTTTCTTGCCACTCATCAGCTCGATTCTGCCGATTATTACCTTCGCCGTGCAGAAGATAATTATGCTCAGACCTGGCAAAGCCGCGGTCGCGAATACGTCACTATGCGCAATGAGCTTTCCGTTTTGCGTTCTTGCTTGGACTATGCCTGCGGGCAGAAAGATTTCTTCTCTTTTCCCGGAGCGTTCAACGATTCCATCTATTTTGCCAGTGAGCATAACAAGCGTGTTTGGGAAGAACAAAGCAGTGTACAAAACCGCAATGCCGCCCGTAATCTGTACTATCAGCAACAACGGCAACGGATGCAACTGCTTTTGCTTTGCATCGTTTTCTGTGTGTCTCTTGCTGCCATAGCTATTGCTTTGTATATCCGCCGCAAGCGCAACCGCTGGCTGGAAGCGGAAGAACGTGCCGAGACTCTGCAATGCTTGTTGAACGATGCTTCGCAAGCCACATCCGGTACTCCCCACGACAGTCATTTCTTCAAGAAGATATTGCTGCAACAACTCGGTATCCTTCGCCTGATAGCTACCGCACCCACGGAGCAAAACAAGGAACTGCTGCAACAGATAGCCCGCATCAGTAACCGCGAAGTTCCGGCGGATAGCCTGCTGAACTGGACAGACCTTTATCCCGTCATCGACTCCCTTTACGACAATTTCCATGCCCGGCTCATTGAGCGCTTCGGCCATCTGCTGGGCGAACGTGAAGTACAACTCTGCTGTCTGCTTGCCGCCGGATTTTCTACTAAGGAGATAAGTGTGGTTACCAACCAAAGCCCCCGTACCGTCTATCAGCGTAAATCGGACATTCGGCGCAAACTACAGATGGAAGAAGGGGAAGATATTGTGAGGCATATAACTTCCATATAACCCCATTCGCTCTCCAATATAAACTTTTTGTTTTATAATATATTTATTATCAATATATTACTTGTGTATCTGCACCCTAAAAAACAGAAACATATAACCCTGCCATAACCCTCTTTCCCCCTACCTTTGCTTTCAGAAAATCAAACTGGAAAGTAAAGATGAAAAAGATTCTTTTAAGTATTGCTGCTGCTCTATGCGGCGTATTGATGCACGCGCAAGTACTTGTGCATACCGATTCTCTGAATATGCTCACCGATACGCTGGGCGAAGTTACTATCCGCGCTTCCCGCGTCATCCGTAAGTCAGACCGCCAGGTCATTCTCCCCACGAACGAACAAAAGGAAAAGTCCGTCAACGGGCTGGAACTGACTCAACGGCTTTCGCTGCCCCGTGTGTTTGTTGACGTCTCCCAAAGCAGCATCAGCATGGCGGGCGGCGAAACCCTGCAACTGCGTATCAACGGGGTAGAAGCTACTTCCCAGGAAGTCCTGGCCCTCTCTCCGGCGGACATTCGCCGGGTGGAGTACCATGACAATCCCGGCCTGCGCTATGGCGAAGGTGTGGGTGCCGTCATCGACTATATCACCGTGCGCCGCACGTCCGGCGGCAACGTCGGTACCAGCCTCTTGCAGCAAGCCAACTCCGTGGGTGCTGATCAGGTGTATGGTACCTTCCATTACGGACGCTCCCAATTCGGTTTCAGTTACTATACCAATTTCCATTCCTATGATGATATTTATGCCGATGAAAAGGAAGATTTCAGGCTCCCGGATGGTTCCGTCTTTTCCCGTCGGACGGACGGCCTGCCCGGCAGGAACAATGAAATTCTCCATATGGGCAGTGCCACTTACAACTATACTACCGATGATAACTTCATGCTCAGTGCCAAATTCTCTCTCCTGAAATACGACGTCGGCAAGGTTCTTGATCGTGGCGAGGTTTACAACCTTGCCAATCCCGATTACCACCTTTCACGCGAGCGCAATAACCCTCGCTGGTGGAACCGTCCCTCACTGGACATTTACCTCTACCGGAAACTCAAAAACCACCAATCCATCGCACTCGATGTAGTAGGAACCTATAACGGGAATCATGAGAAAACCTCTCTTCGCGACAGCCACGGCGAAGAGATCTTTACCGACCTGCTGACCGATGTGCATAGCAAACGCTATTCCCTCATCACCGAAGCCATCTACGAAAAAGTATGGGGAGTCAATCGTCTGACCGCCGGGCTGAAGCATACCCAGGCAAAAACCGACAATACCTATCGTGGCGATACCCACGCCGACACTCATGCACGTGATGCCGATACCTACGGATATGCCGAATTCATCGGAAAAACCGGCCGTCTGACCTATACCCTCGGTGTGGGTGTCGCCCGTACCCATATCAGTCAGCAGGGCGAGCCGGCATTGAACCAATGGAATTTCCGTCCCACGCTGAAGTTGCTTTACGCCTTCAGTGATGTGTTTTCCATGCGCTTCCGTTACCTTCTGCGCAATGTCAACCCTTCTCTTTCGCAACTCAGCGACGTGGAGCAACAGACCGATTCCCTGAAACTGCTTCGTGGCAACCCTTCCCTGGATAGCAATCTTCGTCATACTTTCGGGCTGAACCTGGACGTCAACCGGCCTTCTTTCCAGTTGGGGCTGAGCCTGCTTTACTATCTGCAACACCGTCCCGTGATGGAAGAGACTTCCTACGATGCCACCCGCTCCCTTTTCGTCAAGACCTACGCTAATCAGCGCCGCTTCGAGACGATGAATGCGGAACTTTATGCCAACATCTCCCTTTGGAAAGATCATGTGAATCTGTATTTCAACGGTGGTGTCAACCACTTCATTTCTACCGGTCGTGCTTACCGCCACCGATACACCGACCTTTACTATATTTCGCAGATACAGGCAGACTACAAAAACTTCTTTTTCATCGCACAATTCATCCGTCAGGAGAACTCTTTCTATGGTGAGACCATGAGTACCTGGAATCGCTACAACCAATATCTGGCAGGCTATAAATTCCGCAACAACATGCGCCTCAGTGTAGGTATTCAGGATCCCTTCGGAGAATTCAGCACCAGTGTCACCCGAAACTATTCTGCCCTGGCCGGCAGTACAAAGACAATGCACTATCCCAATCTGAAACACTGTCTGCTGGTTTCCTTCTCCTGGAATCTGAACTTCGGGAAACAATACAAAGCCTTGCAGAAGAAGATAGAGAACAGCGATTCGGAAAGCGGCATTCTGAAGTAGCGTTGCCTTTCTCGGCTCTTACCTGCTCCCTATTTCTGCCTTTGTTGATCCATTGCAAATCCAATGCAAGTCCAATACTATAGATTGGAGTTGCATTGGACTTGTATTGGAGTTGTATTGGACTTGCTACGGAGAAGGTCTCTTGCAGATACTTTTTTTAATCCGTGGAAAATCCTCATATTATTCATCCTTTATTCTTACCTTTGTGGTTATCAATATTTACTCATACAAAACATAAAATTATGGCACAGACAAAAGATGGAATTTTCGGAGATTTTTCGGGCAAGATAGGCAATGTGATAGGTTGTAAAGGCAAAACAGGATATTATGTGCGGTCCCGTCCTCAGCACGTCAGCAATCCGCAGACGGAGCGGCAGCAGGCATATCGCGGCAAGTTTGCCGTAGCCATGCGGTTTGCCCGCACACTTACCCCTTTCTTGCGTATCAGTTATCGCGAATTTGCCGGGGCGGGGCATCCCTTCCATGCGGCAGTCTCTTCTTTTCTGAAAAATGCTGTAGCAGAAACTGCCGAAGGCTTTACCATCGATTTTGAAAAAGCGCTCGTCTCCCGTGGCTCCTTGACCGCAGTGCATCAGGCAACCTCAGTACAGACTGCGGACAATGTTTCTTTTGTGTGGACTGACAATAGCGGTGAAGGCAATGCTGCTGCTACCGATGCTGCCCTTTTGCTGGTCTTCGACAAAACGCGTTGGAAAGCTGTATATAGTGATGCCACTGCCTGCCGCTTCGATGAAAAGGCGGAATTGAACATTCCGAAGGAATGGGTGGAAGATGAACTTGTAGCCTATCTTGGTTTCCGCAGTGCGGATGGAGAGACGGTGGCAAATAGTGTTTGCTTTTAACAAAAAATCGTTGTTCTTTTGTTTTTGTTTCTGGCTTATTGTGTATCTTATTTCATTTTTTATGCTTAAAACGTAATCAAAATGAAACTTTTTGCTTAAAGTTGATTTACTTTATGAAAAAGATACATATCTTTGCAAGGATTGAATATTTATAGACAACTTGCATTGATTAATTTTAAGACAGAGAAGTTATGAGAAAAAGATTCTTCTGGTTACTCATCACGTGCTTGTTTGTAAGCATGGGGGTGATGGCTCAAACGTCCAAAGTTTCGGGAACGGTGTTTGCCGAGGACAACAATGAGCCGATTATTGGGGCATCGGTATTGGTGAAAGGTACAACACTGGGAGCAGTGACCGATATCGAAGGTAAATTTACAATCTTGAATGTACCGGGCACGGCAAAGACATTGGTTGTCTCTTTTGTGGGGATGCGTAAAGTGGAAGTTCCTATCGCACCCGATATGAAGGTGATATTGAAAGCGGACTCGGAACTGCTGGATGAAGTGATGGTGGTGGCATACGGCACGGCAAAGAAAAGCAGCTATGCCGGTTCCGCCTCACTGGTGAAGGCAGATGCGCTAAAAGATATTCCTACTACCAGTTTTGAAAATGCGCTGAATGGCAAGGTTGCCGGTTTGCAACTGACCAATAATTCCGGTCAGGCAGGTTCCGCACCCGCCATCCGCATCCGTGGTATCGGTTCTATGAATGCAGGCAACGAGCCGTTGTATGTGGTGGATGGCGTACCTGTTTCTTCGGGAAACACCGGGCAGATGAGCAGTGAGCTGTATTCTACCAATAACATTATGAATACGCTGAACCCCGAAGATATCGAGTCTATCTCGGTGTTGAAAGATGCGGCGGCCTCTTCGCTCTACGGTTCGCGTGCGGCAAACGGTGTTATCCTGATTACTACCAAGAAGGGGCAGATTGGCAAACCGGTGGTGACGCTGAAGGCAGAAGTCGGTTTCACTCCTTGCTGGGCGACGGATAACTACGAGACGGCGAGTGTGCAGGAGAATGTGAATATGCTATATACCGTATTTCACGATAGCCGTACTGCCGGTAAGGGGCAGAGTGATGCACAGGCTTCGGCGTGGGCATTGGAACAGTTGAACGACCGTTTCAACCAGCATGGTTACCAGTTTACTACGAACGGAACAGGAGCTTACGAGAACGTCAACATCGGCGAGTACGACAACTCCGGCCGCGGTGGCAAGTATTACGATTGGGACAAGGCGTACTTCCGTACCGCCGTTTATCAGACTTACGATATGTCGGTGAGCGGTGCTACGCAGAATACGAATTATTATACCTCAGTATCTTATACCCAGGATGAAGGCCGTTTGAAGGTGAATAGCTTCGACCGCGTATCCGGTCGTCTGAATCTGACGCAGAAGGTGGGCAAGTTCTTAGAACTGACTACCAATGCCAGCTTGGCACGCACCAAGAAGAGCGGTTACAACGATACCCGCAGCACGGGCAGCAACTATTTTATGCAGACCCGTAACTTGCTGTGGGGGCTTTATTGGCCTACCGACTATAAGACAGGCGAACCCTGGACCGAACGTTACGGCAGCTATGCTTATAACGGACTTTACTATAATAAGGAATGGGAGAATAACTCTACCAACACTAAAATTATGGCGGCCGAGACCTTGACGTTGCATCTGATGCCCGGTTTAGACCTTCGTTCAATCTATTCCTACGATAATACCGCTGTGAAGGACCACATCTATTATAGTGCCGACCACTATAATGGCTCGTCCGATAACGGAAACGTCAGCGAATACCGCACTACTTACGAGAAGATGGTTTCTTCTACCACAGCCAATTATAGTGGTACTTTTGACAAGCACACCATAGGCGCTATGGTTGGTTTTGAGGCTGAGAAGAACAAGGCGGACTATGTGCGTGCTTCCGGAAGCAACCTTGCAACCAGCACTATCCACACGGTTTCCACTGCCGGAACACAGACTTCCGCCGGATATTCCTGGGGAAATTCGATGGTTTCCGTTCTTTCCAAGTTGGATTATAATTACGATGACCGTTACTTCATTTCCGGCTCTTTCCGTCGCGACGGTTCTTCCCGTCTCAGCAAGGATGACCGTTGGGGTAACTTCTGGTCTGTGGCAGGAGCCTGGAATATCATCAAGGAAGACTTCATGAGCAATCTTTCTTTCCTGAGCAACCTGCGTGTGCGCGCTTCTTATGGCGTCAACGGTACGCTGCCTTCGGATAATTACGGGTATATGAGCCTGATGAGTTATACCAATAAATACCTGGGCAATCCGGGTGGAACCATCACCACGATTGCCAACGACAAACTGTCCTGGGAGACCAGTTACAGCACCAATGTCGGCATCGATTTCGGCTTTTTCGGTCAACGGCTGCGTGGTACGTTAGAGTACTTCAACCGCGATTCCAAGAACCTGTTGCAAGACGTGCCCATCTCCATGGTAACAGGTCTCTCTTCTACCTTGCAGAATGTGGGACGCATCAATAACCACGGGGTGGAAGTGGAACTTGGCGGTGACATCATAGATAACGGAATGTGGTTGTGGAGCGCCAGTGCCAATGCCACCTTCCTGAGTTCTGAAGTGAAAGAACTGTATGGCGGTTCCGACATTATCTGGTATGATCCCACCGGTAGCGATGACCGTGCACAGTACGTATATAGAGAAGGAGAATCGACCCTGGCTTTCTATGGTTACGAATGGGCGGGGGTAGACAAGACCAACGGTAAGAGCGTGTACTACGTGAACGACCCTAAGAATCCGAAAGCCGGAGACTTTGAGTACAACGGACGTGGCGCTACGTACGACTACAATGATGCCAACTATACAATTATCGGCAACGCTGTTCCTAAAGTTTACGGTGGTTTCAATACTTCCGTCTCCTACAAGGGCATTGCCCTCTCCCTGGGTTTCACCTACAAGATAGGCGGCGACCTGTACGACGGAGCCTACAAGGATGTGGCGGACGATGGTTACTACTGGGAGCGTATCCGTTCAAAGAACTACTACGACAACCTTTGGACACCGGAACATACCAACGGTACGGAGCCCCGTATCGAAGGCCTCGACCTGACAGACCCGATGGAGTATAGTACCCGCCACCTCTTCAATGCCAGTTATCTGCGTTTGAAGAATCTCTCACTGGCTTATACTTTGCCCAAGACAATGACACGTAAAGTCTTTATCGAGAATGCACGCGTATTCTTCAGCGCCAGCAATCTCTGGACAATATCCAAGTATAAGGATGCCGACCCTGAAGTGAACGAATACGGTACACGCGGTTGGGAAACACCTATCGGAAAGACATTCGTAATAGGCGTTGAGTTGAAATTTTAAAGAATAGGAGAAGAAATACAATGAAAAAGATATATCATTTATTGGCACTTGTTGTCTTAAGTGCTTTTACATTCACTTCGTGTGATGACTTTTTGGATATGCAACCTACCAACTCCGGTAATGCGAATGGTGCTATTTCTACCGTGGCCGATGCCAAAGTGGCTCTGAATGGTGTGATGAGTGCGATGACGTCTTCATCTTATTACGGGAGAAACTTCTTTATGTATGGCGATGCCAAAGGGGGCGACCTCACGATTTTCTCTGCCGGACGTGGACTCGATGCATTCTATACGTTTAATCATGAGCCTAATAGTGGCAGTTATTCCAGCTTTTGGAGTCGTGGATATTATTGCATCTTACAGGTGAACTCACTGCTGAAAAATATTAATGAGCAGGAAGAAAAAGGCAGTTTGGAAGATTTCTCTTATGTCAAGGGGCAGGCACTGACGCTTCGTGCGTTGTTTTATTTCGACCTGGTTCGCCTCTACGGGCTTCCTTACAATTATGACAAGACTGCTTATGGCGTACCTAATATTACCGAACCTCTAACAGTGCAGGCACAACCCACCCGCGCCACTGTCGAAGAAAACTACCGGCAAATATTGCAGGATTTGTCGGATGGCGCCACTTTTCTTTCCGAAGACAAGTCGAAGCAGAACGGATATATAGGTTACTACGCCAACATAGCCCTGCAAGCCCGTGTAAAGCTTTATATGGAAGATTATGACGGTGCGCTGACCGCAGCCCGTGAAGTTATAGGAAGTGGCAAATACGAGCTCTATACTCCTGAACAGTGGACTGCTTCCTGGAGCAAGCAATTCGGTTCCGAGTCTATCTTCGAATTAGGTATCACTACTGAAGAGTCCGATTTGGGAACTTCTTCTTTAGGCTTCTATTTAATGCGTTATGGACAACTGAAGAACGCTATGGGCTGGTATCTTGCCAGCGATTACTTCCTGAACCGTCTGGGTGAGGATGAGACTGATGTCCGTTGGGGTGTAATGGACAACGATGAATATTGGTATGACTTTGACATTGAACGCAAAGGCGCTTGCTACAAGTATATGGGCGGCACCTCGCTGCCGGGTGACGGCAAAGCTACCAATACAGCCGTCAACATCAAAATCATCCGTCTCTCCGAGATATACCTGATTGCTGCTGAGGCTGCCCTGCATTCTACAAAAGCAGATGCCGGTGCGGACGTTGCTGCCGGTTATCTGAACGAAATCCGTAAGCGTGCTCCGCAATTAGCGCCCGCCACTGCTTCCACCATCACTGATGACATGATTCTGGACGAACGCAGCAAAGAGCTTTTTGCCGAAGGACAACGTTTCTTTGATATGATACGAATGAACAGAACCATCGAATTCAACGATGATTTCCAAAGTGTACCGGTCAGCCATCGCGAAAAGACAATAGACCGCACTTTCGGGAAGATTGTCCTTCCTATCTCGCAGGATGAAATCAATGCGAATCCGGCGCTGAAGAATCAGCAGAACGAAGGATACAGATAATAATTTGATTCACCACAGAGGACACAGAGTCCCACAGAGGGGGAAACAAAACGCAGATTTACGCAGATTCACACAGATTATTCATACTTCTTTTTCTCTTTGCGAAAATCTGCGTGAATCCGCGTTTCTCTAAAAACTCTGTGGGACTCTGTGTCCTCTGTGGTGCTCTAAAATCATCCTCTACCTACCCCGAAAGCGCGAAAAGTGTTATTTATTGGTTCTAAAGTTTTAGTATATATCTCCGAATCCGCTTATCTTTGCCACCGTTGAAACCAATAAAAGTAACAATACTATGAAAAGAGTACTTCTCCTATCGTCTCTCTTGACGTTATTTGCAATCGGAAGCTGGGCGCAATGGAGCCCGGTAGGTGATAAAATCAAAACGGATTGGGCATCCCGGATAGATCCTTCCAATGTATTGCCCGAATATCCCCGTCCCATCATGGAGCGGAGCGACTGGAAAAATCTGAATGGTCTGTGGGACTATACCATAATTAATAAAGGCGAACAAATACCCGCTACCTTTGACGGTAAGATCCTGGTACCCTTTGCGGTGGAATCTTCCCTTTCGGGAGTAGGAAAGCGCATCAACGAGAAACAGGAACTGATTTATCAACGCAGTTTTGATGTTCCGGCAGCTTGGCGCGGCAAGAAAGTGCTGCTGCACTTCGGCGCTGTAGACTGGAAGACCGATGTGTGGGTGAACGATGTCAAGGTAGGAAGCCATACCGGTGGATTTACTCCTTTCTCTTTCGATGTAACTGCCGCTTTATCTGCCAAAGGCAACAACCGTCTGGTGGTAAAGGTTTGGGACCCTACGGATAAAGGTCCTCAGCCGCGCGGCAAGCAAGTCAGCAATCCCGAAGGTATCTGGTACACTCCCGTTTCCGGCATCTGGCAGACGGTATGGCTGGAACCTGTTGCTGCCAAACACATCGAGAATCTCCGCATTACTCCTGATATCGACCGCAATCTGCTGACTGTAAAAGCAGAACTGAGCGAATGCAATGCCGCAGACCTTGTAGAAGTGAGCGTTTACGACGGCAATCAACTGGTAGCAACCGGCAAGAGTATCAATGCAGAACCCGTAGAAGTGGCTATGCCCCAGGATGCCAAACTGTGGAGTCCCGATTCCCCTTTCCTTTATACGCTCAAAGTAACCCTTAAAAGCGGTGATAAAGTACTGGATAAGGTAGATAGCTATGCAGCTATGCGCAAATATTCCACCCGTCGCGATGCCAACGGCATTGTGCGCCTGGAACTGAATAATGAGGCACTGTTCCAGTTCGGTCCGCTGGACCAGGGCTGGTGGCCCGACGGCTTGTACACAGCTCCCACGGATGAGGCATTACTGTACGATGTCCAAAAGACGAAAGATTTCGGCTTTAACATGATTCGTAAGCACATCAAGGTAGAACCTGCCCGCTGGTACACGCATTGCGACCAACTGGGTATCATCGTATGGCAGGATATGCCGAGCGGTGACCGCAACCCCGAATGGCAGAACCGCAAATACTTTGACGGAACGGAGATGAAGCGTTCGGCAGAATCGGAAGCCTGCTATCGCAAGGAATGGAAGGAAATCATGGACTGCCTCTATTCTTATCCTTGCATCGGTACCTGGATTCCTTTCAACGAGGCTTGGGGACAGTTCAAGACTCCCGAAATAGCAGAATGGACGAAACAATACGACCCGACCCGTCTGGTGAATCCGGCAAGTGGCGGTAATCATTATACTTGTGGCGATATGCTCGACCTTCATAATTATCCGCATCCGGAAATGTACCTGTATGATGCACAACGCGCTACCGTTCTCGGTGAATACGGCGGAATCGGCCTTGTGCTGAAAGACCACATCTGGGAACCGAACCGTAACTGGGGCTATGTTCAGTTCAATTCTCCCAAAGAAGTGACGGACGAATATGTGAAGTACGCCGATATGCTGTATCAGCTTATCGACAGAGGCTTCTCGGCAGCCGTCTACACGCAGACCACCGATGTGGAAGTAGAGGTGAACGGTTTCATTACCTACGACCGCAAGGTGATAAAGATGGACGAAGCTCGTATCAGAGAAGCTAACAAGCGCATTTGCAACGCATTGAAGAAATAAATTCTCCACTTATATAGGATGTGAGGTATGAAACGAATCATTCTAAAGTTTTTCCTCTGTTTGTGCATAGTAGCGGCATTGCCCTGCTATGCACAAAATTCTGTTCATTACTACTTCCGGACGATGGATATCCGCAACGGGCTTTCGCAGAATACGGTTTATCAGATTCTGCAAGATAAGAACGGGTTCATGTGGTTCGGGACAAAAGATGGTCTGAACCGGTATGACGGAATCGCTTTCCGCGTATACAAGAAGGAAAACTCCGATTTGGGGAAGAACTTCATCACCGCGCTTTATGAAGACCACGAAGGGAATATCTGGATAGGAACCGATGGCGGAGTCTTTATTTATGACCCGGTGCGCGATTCTTTCACTGCCTTTAACCAGGTGGGCGACAAGGGGCAGGCCATCAGGGACTTTGTCACCATGATAGGAAGCGACGAGCAGGATAACGTTTGGATATCGGTGGAGAACCAGGGACTTTTTTGCTATAAGCCCGGTGAAAAACAACTGTTGAACTATCTGTACGATTCGGGACTTGCCAACGTTACGCGCTTTTGGCTGAACGGAAATACTTGTTGGCTGGCTCTCTATGCCGACAATCTTTACTATACAAGGGATAACTTTGAAACTCCCTTACAGGCTTTCAAAGATGCCGACGGGAACGAGATTTTCAAGGGAGACATCATCAACTGGCAGGTCAACGGCCCTCATAACTGTGTCTATATCGCCTCGCTCAATGGCTTGACCGAGATAAACCTGACCAACGGCAAGACGCGCAGGCTCTTGAATACTTATGTGCGCGCGTTGCAGTTCAGGTCGGACGACGAACTGTGGGTAGGTGCCGAGTCCGGCTTGTACATCTACAAGCTGACAACCGATAAAGTGACTCATCTCACGGTTCCCAATCAGGACGACTCTTATGCCTTGTCGGACAATGCCATCTATTCGCTCTGTCGCGACAAGGAGAACGGCATGTGGATAGGTTCCTATTTCGGCGGAGTGAACTATTACCCGTATCAATGGACTTATTTCGAGAAGTTCTATCCCAGGGATGACCTTCGGTACTTCGGCCGCCGTGTGCGCGAGATATGCGAAAGCAATGACGGTACGCTATGGATAGGTACCGAAGACAAGGGATTGTTCAATTTTGACCCTAAAACCGGAAAGATAGAGCCATTCGAGCATCCTGCCATCTACCAGAATGTGCACGGGCTTTGTATGGATGGGGACGACTTGTGGGTAGGCACTTTCTCCGGCGGACTGAACCGGGTAAACCTGCGCACCAGGCAGGTGAGGCATTACTCCAAAGGCGAAAGCGAGAACTCGATGATAGCCAACGATGCTTTTGCCATTTGCAAGACAACGACGGGCGATGTATGGGTAGGCACTACCTCTGGTTTGTTGAAGTACAATCGTTCCACCGACGACTTCACCCGTATTCCCCAGTTAAGGAATATGTTTACTTACAGCATTCTGGAAGACTTCAACGGAAACTTATGGTTTGCCACGTTCTCCAACGGAGTGTTTTGTTATAACGTCCGTACCCAGCAGTGGAGAAATTATCTTTCTAATGAGAAAGATTCGACTTCTCTCTCTTATAACAAGGTTATCAGCATCTACGAAGACAGCAAGAAGCGCTTGTGGTTCATGACGCTGGGCGAGGGCTTCTGCCGCTATAATCCCGAAACGGATAATTTTACCCGCTACGACATGTCGCAAGGCTTTCCGAGCAATACCATCTATAAAATGGTAGAGGATAAGCGGGGAAACCTGTGGATAACCAGTAATTATGGGTTGGTTTGCTTCAACCCGGACACGGGGAGCAAGCACGCATACACTACTGCTAACGGATTGCTGAGCAATCAGTTCAACTTCCAGTCGGGCTATTGTGACAAGGAAGGACGCATCTATCTGGGCAGTATCAATGGATTTATTGCTTTCGACCCCGAGACTTTTGTCGATAATACTTTCCTTCCCCCGGTGGTGATTACAGACTTCTACTTGTTCAACAAGCGCCTATCTGTGAACAGCCCGGACTCTCCTTTGAAGAAAAGTATCATCTATTCGGATGAAATAGAGCTTGAGGCCAATCAGAACTCCTTCTCTTTTCAGGTTGCCGCATTGAGCTATCAGGCACCCGAAATGAATGGGCTGGAATATAAGCTGGAAGGCTTTGACCGCGAATGGTATGCGGTGGGGCGTAACTCTACCATCAATTATTCCAATCTGCCTTACGGAAGTTATAAGTTGCGTATAAAAGGCTCCAACAGTGACGGGAAGTGGAATGAGAAGGAACGTGTACTCGATATACATATCCGTCCCCCCTTCTATCTGTCGGTGTGGGCATATGTGATTTATATGGTGCTGGCCTTATGTTCGCTGGCTGCCATCATTTTCTATTTCAGAAGGCGGACGTTGCTGAAACATCAGCAGACGATGGAGAAGTTCGAGCGCGAGAAAGAACGTGAACTGTATGCCTCAAAGATAGACTTCTTTACGAACGTAGCCCATGAAATACGCACTCCGCTTACACTGATAAAGAGTCCGCTTGAGAACGTATTGACATCCAAGTCTGTATCCGATGAGATAAGGGATGACCTGGAAATCATGGATTTGAATACCAACCGCCTGCTCGATCTGGTCAATCAGCTGCTCGACTTCCGCAAAACAGAAACACAAGGTTTCCAGCTGGACTTTGTAGAATGCAATGTATCGGAACTCTTGCAGACAACCTATAAGCGCTTCAAGCCCCTGGCGCGCGAGAAGGGGCTGGAACTTACCGTAGATGTGCCCGAAAACCTCTATGCTTCGGTAGACAAGGAAGGACTGACCAAGATTATCAGTAACCTGCTGACCAATGCGATGAAGTACTCGGAAACGTATATCAGCATCAAGCTGGGCGTTGAAGGTGAGAAGCTGGTGCTCTCCATGTGCAACGATGGAGCTATCGTTCCGGTAGAGATGCGTGAAGAGATATTCAAGCCGTTTATCCAGTATAAGACAGGTGTACTGCGTTCGGTATCCGGCACGGGCATCGGGTTGGCGTTGGCTCGTTCGCTTGCCGAACTCCATGAAGGTACTTTGCGTATGGCAGACTCCACAGAAAGCAATTGCTTCTTATTGACCCTTCCGTTGAAGCATGCCCAAACGGTAACCATAGGGCGGAAAGAGCCGGTAGCCAGTGAAGGAGCTGCCGGAGAGGGTGGAGCGGAACCTGCTTCCAAACAATACCGTTATACCCTTCTGGTGGTAGAGGACAGCCTGGAAATGCAATCGTTCGTCGTGAAGCAACTCTCATCGGAATATCAGGTGCTGACTGCCCTGAATGGGGTAGAGGCTCTGAATGTATTGAAAGAGCATACTGTCAACCTGGTCATCACGGATATCATGATGCCTGAGATGGACGGACTGGAACTGTGTGAACACTTGAAGTCGGAACTTGACTACAGCCATATCCCCATTATCCTGCTGACGGCCAAAACTACCCTTCAAGCCAAGATAGAAGGTATGAAGCTGGGTGCGGATGTCTATATAGAAAAACCATTCTCGGTGGAATACCTGAAGGTTTGTGTTTCCAACTTGCTGAGCAATCGCGAGAAGTTGCGTGCCTCTTTTGCGCATTCTCCTTTTGTGCAGACGGGCACTATGGCAATGACCAAAGCGGATGAAACCTTCCTTAAGACATTGAAAGAGGTAGTCGTAGCCAATATGCAGAATCCTGATTTCTGCCTGGACGATATGGCAAGCCTGCTGAATATGAGCCGCTCGAGTCTGAACCGGAAGATAAAGGGTATATTGGATATGACGCCGAACGACTATATCCGCCTGGAGCGCTTGAAGAAAGCTGCGCAACTTCTGAAGGAAGGAGAATGCAAAATTAATGAGGTTTGCTATATGACCGGCTTTAATACACCGTCCTATTTTACCAAGTGTTTCCAGAAGCAATTCGGAATCTTGCCTAAGGACTTTGTGAAATAATAGACCGATTATCCATCGAAATAGAACAATCCAACCAATCGCCTCTGGAATATGTTCCAGGGGCGATTTTGAATTTATAATTGCATATATTGGTGATATACTTGCATCTTGTTTTATTCCATGCGAATATATTTGCAGCACAAAAGTTAACCCATTAGTAATACTACGAACGAGATGCCTATGACGTAAAAATCTTAATTAATCTTCTATGCTTGGTAAGAGGGACTAAGTTCCTTATTACAAAATGTAGCCAACAGCGGACCTGAGTTTCCGCATAGTTTCAAAATCTAATTCTATAAAAAATGATCAAGAAAATCTTATTCTTATTCTTTGTTGTGTTTGCAGCTACCGCCTATTCACAAGATGTGACTATAAAGGGTACGGTAACAGATGCAAATAATGAACCTTTGACAGGTGTAAATGTGGTAGTGAAAGGTACTACTACGGGTGTTATTACCGATCTCGACGGTAATTTCTCGCTGAGCGGAAAGAAAGGAAGTACGCTTGTTTTTTCTTATATCGGTATGCTTACCCAGGAAGTTGTTTATAAAGGAACTGCCATGCGCGTCGTGATGCAGGACGATACGAAACTGCTGGATGAAGTGGTTGTAATCGGTTATCAGACTGTGAAGAAATCAGACTTGACCGGAGCTGTTGCCGTGGTAGATACGAAGGAGATGAAGAAAAGCTCTGCCGGAACGCTGGTTAGCCAGATGCAAGGTTTGGCAACCGGTGTCAATGTACGCAGCAGTGGCCGTGCAGGTGAAGATGCTTCTATCGAAATTCGTGGTGTCGGTTCTTTGAGCAACAACTCTCCGTTGTGGGTTATCGATGGCATGATTACCGATCCGGGTGTTGACTTCAACCCTGCGGATGCAGAGTCTATCCAGATTTTGAAGGATGCTTCTGCTGCTGCCATCTACGGTTCCCGCGCTGCCAACGGTGTGATTATCGTTACTACCAAGAAAGGTGCCAAAGGCCCCATGAAGGTAAATGTAAGCGTAAAAGAAACCTTGGAATGGAGCCCGAAGTACGACCTGATGAATGCGAAAGAGTATATCAAGTATAATGATATTGCTTATAACGAAGCCATCAAGGACGGTATTGCTACCGTGAACAGTACTCAGAAGCACTCTGAATTTGACACTAACTGGCAAGATGCCATCTTGAAAACTGCATTGGTGCAGGATTACAACGTAGCACTCTCCGGTGGTGGTGATGCAGGCAGCTACTATGTATCGGCCGGCTATTACAACAACGATGGTGTATCTTATGGAAATACCTTCGACCGTTACAGCTTCCGCGTTAATACGCAAGGCAAGAAGGGCTGGTTCTCTTTCGGTGAGAATCTGGCTTATTCGTTGACAAACACTGACCCTAACCAGACAAATACGTATAACGACTTCTTGCGTATGATGCCTACCATTCCTATTTACGATGAGAACAACCCCGGTGGATATGGTTATGGTGATGCTGCCAAGTACAATACATTCGGTGTGAACCCGATTGCCCGTGAAGATTTGGAATACCGCCATTTCCGTCAGAATCGTCTGAATGGTTCTTTGTGGTTGGAATTCAAACCTTTCGATTTCCTTTCTTATAAGTTCAATGGTGGTGTAGACCTTTACTTCTATGAGAACTCTTGGTTCCGTGGCGAAGGTAACTGGACTCAGAACCAGGAACACCGCGATCCGGAAAGCCAGAAGGCACGTGACAATACGTACAATATGCTGATTGAGCATACGTTGAACTTCAACAAAGACTTTGGCAAGCATCATGTGGATGCCGTAGTCGGTACCACTTACCAGCACCACGAATGGGAAGGTCTTTGGGCTTCCCGTCTGAACTTCCCGATGTTGGGTAACGGCGATTACCTGACCGTACTGAATGCCGGACAAAGCAACCAGCAGAACTCGAACAGCATTAGCGAAAATGCGATGATCTCTTACCTGGGACGTGCAAACTACATTTATGATGATAAATACTATCTGACTGCTACTTTCCGTCGTGACGGTACTTCCCGCCTGGCTAAAGAAAACCGTTGGGGCAACTTCCCGTCCGTATCTGCTGCCTGGAGAATTTCAAACGAAGAATTCTTCAATGTGCCTTGGATTAATGACTTGAAGATTAGAGGTAACTGGGGACGTCTGGGTAACTCTTCTATCGGTGACTGGGACTATATCGGAACCATCAACCAGAGTATCGTAACTGTATTCGGCGGAGCGGTTGTTCCGGGTTCTACCCAGGTGAAACTGGTGAATACAGGTCTTGTATGGGAAACTAAAGAAACCATAAATATCGGCTTCGATGCCAGCTTCCTCGACCAGCGTCTCACTGCCAGTGTAGAATACTACAACTCAAAGACCAGCGACGTATTGGCTGAAACTCCGATTGCCATTTCTACCGGTAACCAGGGTGGTTCTCCGTGGAAGAACGCTGCCAGCTTGCGCAACAAAGGTTTCGAGTTTACACTCGGCTGGAAAGACCAGATATCAGACTTCAAGTACAGCGCTTTGCTGAACATCACTACGATGGACAACGAAGTATTGAGCTTGGGCCGTGATGGCACTGAAAGAGACTTTATCGATTCAGGTCAGGCAAGAACAAAACCGGGCAGATCTTTGGCTGAATTCTATCTGAGAAAGACAGACGGTATCTTCAAGACACAAGAACAGATTGACAATTATGTAACATCTACCGGCAAGCCGATTATGATCGAAGGTAAGCGCCCGCAATTGGGTGATGTCAAGTACCTCGACTTGGATGACAATGGTGAAATTACCGATGCCGACCGTGATTTTTGTGGTAGCCCGTGGGCAAAGATGCAAATGTCATTGGTACTGAATGCAGAATGGAAGAACTTCGACTTCAGCATGATGTGGAACGGACAGTTCGGTAACAAGATCTACAATGTAGCTCAGTGGCAAGGTCGTCTGTTTGCGGATAACTCCAACTACATCCGCTTCAAGAAGGGTGAAGAGCCTTATCAGGTGAATCCAAAATCCAATACTCCGCGTATCATTTACGGTGACTTCCGCAACTCCCGCGATGCCGACCGCTTCCTGGAGAACGGTTCTTACTTCCGCATGAAGAATATCTCTCTCGGATATAACTTCAAGCAGAAGTGGGTGACTAACCTGGGCATTGAGAAACTTCGTCTGTTTGCTACCGGCAGCAACCTGCTTACTATCACCGGATATTCCGGTCTGGATCCTGACTTCAAGGGAGCAAATTCTGTATGGAACAGTGGTACGGACAGCTTTGCTTATCCTAATACCCGCTCGGTAATGTTTG
Organism: uncultured Bacteroides sp.; assembly: GCA_905203765.1. Lineage (GTDB taxonomy): Bacteria > Bacteroidota > Bacteroidia > Bacteroidales > Bacteroidaceae > Bacteroides. The sequence goes on along the minus strand of CAJKXC010000001.1, from coordinate 74,492 downwards.
GATTGGATTTGACCTTTTAACTAATAAATCAGCTTATAAATTATGAAAAAGATATATTATGGATTAATGCTCGCAGGTGCCCTGACATTGTGCACCGGATGCAGTTCGAGTTTATTGGATATCGATAATCCCAATGAAGTGACCAACGATACTTATTGGAACAAGCCGGAAGATGCTACTGCCGGTGTGAATGCCTGCTACAGCTTCCTCTATAAAGAGGGAACCTGGATGCGTTGGCTCTCTTTCCGCTATGATTTGACTTCGGACGAAGGATGGAGTTCTTCTCCCTGGATTGAGTTGGGCGACTGGACACGCTTCCTTTACAACAACTACAACTTCTACGAAGGCAACAATATACATTGGGAACACTTCTATGTAGGTATTTTCCGTTGCAACCAGGTGTTGACCAAAGTTCCTAATATCGAAATGGACGAGACTACGAAGAACCAGGTGCTGGCACAGGCTTCTTTCCTGCGTGCTTTGTGGTATTTCCAGGTAAATCTGTTGTGGGACAAAGGAACAATGCCTTTGGAGCCTAAGGACGCCACTTATATCCCCGAAGATGCTTCCGAGCAGGAAATTTGGGATCAGGTAGAGAAAGACCTGACGTTTGCTATGCAGTATTTGCCCGAATCATGGGATGCCGCCAACCTGGGACGTGCAACCAAAGGTGCTGCCAAAGCATTGCTTGGCAAGGCTTATATGCAGCAGCACAAGTACGACAAGGCAAAGGAACAGTTGCAGTGGCTGATTGACAAGGAAGGTTCTCTGTATGGACTGATTGACAATCGTGAGGACAACTTCACCGACCTGGATGAGAACAACAAGGAAGGTATCTTCGAGATCCAGTTCGATGATATGAATAAGGGTGGTACGGGCAATGACGCCAGCATGGCATTCGGTTTCCAGCGTACTCAGTTCTTTGCTCCCAGCGGTATTGGTTGGGGTGACGGTAAGGCCCGTCGCTGGCTGGTTGATGAATTCCTGAAAGAGAAACGCGTTGACGGCAAGAATGACTTGCGTCTGTACGGCAGTATCCTTTATCGTGGATTCTCACAAGACTTCCCCGATCAACCTAAGAAATACTACGGAGTTGAGAATGCAGACTGGAATGACAACTGGGGAACCGACCCGGAAGATTGCTATATCCGCAAGTACAACACTTCTTACTATCGTAGTGCCGAAGATTACTTTGCCCGCAACAACTATCGCATCATGCGCTATGCCGACATCCTGATGAACTATGCAGAGTGCCTGGCTGAAACAGGTGCTAATCCTGCCGATGCTGCTGTGTATGTGGATAAAGTAAGAGAGCGTGCCGGTTTGGCAAAGCTGAAAGACAGCCAATGGAAAGATTGTCTGGGCTCAAAGGATGCTTTCCTCAAGCGTCTGCAGATGGAACGTACTTTGGAACTCTGCTTCGAAGGCTGGCGTTGGGCTGACCTGAAACGTTGGGGATTGCTCGACTCTCAAGCAGGTATCGACGAACTGAAAGCTCGTGACAGAGACTTTGACAACTTCATCGTTGGCAAGCACAGACGTCTGCCTATTCCGAGAGACGAGGTGATTAACAGTACCGTAGGCGGTGTTGCTCACTTGACTCAGAACCCGAATTATTAATAACCAAAGAAGGCTATGTCTGGAAGCCCTTTCTTATACTTAGGCGCTTCCGGCATAGCCTTTCTTCTCTTAAATCTTATACCTTATGCTTGTCTATAAAAAACTATTATTGCCATTCGCTTTTGCTTGTTGCAGCACTCTGATGGCGCAGAATATCCAGAATCCGGTACTTCCCGGAGTGGCAGATGCCGGTGTCATGAAGTACAACGGCAAGTATTATATCGGCGGAGTTTATACAAACGGAGATTTTTATGTATCCGATGACCTGGTTCATTGGGGCACGCCCGTCCACGTGGTAACTATGGATAACGAGTGGACAAAGGGTACCGGAGCAGGCAACAATCAGATTCATGCCAATGATATGATCTACTTGAATGGTGATTTCCACCTGTACTGGTCTGTCAACTATTGGGGAAAGGACAAGCATGCTGTTCACATAGTGCATACGCAAGGTAAAGATGCTTTAGGTCCCTATACGGAACCGAATAAAAAGACCTGGATGGATAACCGTATCGATCCGAAGGTATTCAAGGATGACGACGGGCAACTATACATGTATATGGTGCGCTTCACCGATGGCAACACCATTTGGGCGCGTAAGATGAAGAACCCGGCAGAGTTTGCCGGTGATCCCGTATGTATGTTCGCTTCACTGCCCGATACATGGGAGACAATGGATAACAGAGTAGCGGAAGGCCCGTGGGTAATGAAGTACCGGGACCGTTACTACATGATGTACAACGCAAATCACACTTCTACCGAATGGGGTAATTATCAGTTGGGGGTGGCTGAGGCCGACTCTCCTTTAGGTTTTCAACATGGGAATAAATATAGCTATCCGGTTGTAGGATGCAATCAGACTCAACTGGAAGAAAAACAAGTGGACATACTGCGGTATGGCACTACCTACGAACCTCTGTTTGCTTATACCGAAAGCAAGCCGGCAGGTGACTGGAATACAAAACTTACTTATGATGCCTCTGCCTGGAAGCAGGGCGAAACGGGCTTCTCTTCCGAAGAAGTGAAAGGCTCTACCACCCGTCATCAGGGTACGGTGTGGAATTCTCCTTCCTTATGGCTGCGCAAAACGTTCTCTGCCGGCAAGCAGGTGGGCAATCTTGCCTTGCGCGTGGCTCACGACGGGGATACCCGGATTTATTTGAATGGAACGCTGGTCTACGAGAAGCAGGGGCGTGATTACTGCATCGTGAATCTGGATAAGAAGATGCGTGCCGCTTTGAAAGAAGGTGCGAATCTGCTTGCCGTAGAAACAAACAAAGGACGCCGTTCCCAATTCTTCGACGTATCTCTATTCGATATGAAGAACGGCATTGCTGACGAAATATTGATGACACCGGGGCAACCCAATATCCTGAGAGGCCCGAACGGCTTCGAATGGTGGCTTATCTACATGGCAAACAAGAATGCCGAGCGCCGCGGACAATACATCAATCGTGTCCACTTCTTCGATAAGACGATGTTTGTAGATGGCATTACAGGACCTCAAACCGCGGGTTATCATCCCGAACCCTCTATGCCTACCTACTCCAAAATAGATGAAACGCCTTCCTTTGGCGTGCTTCAGGGCGTGCAGCCGTCTGCTGCCTACCTGTTTGAAACCAGCGTAAAGACGAACGGTGAAGCAGGTGTAATAGCCTGGTGGAAGGATGCCGATAACTGCGCTTACATAGGCTTGGATGCAAAGTCCCAATGCTGGTATCTGCGTACCCGCATCAACGGAAAAGAAAAGAAGGAATCATACGCTTTGCCTGCTGATTTCCGTTGGGGTGTTTACCATCAGTTGCGCATAGAGCGCAATGCAGATGGCATGAAAGTGTGGTTGGACGAGATTCCCGCCCCCGGAAAGCATATCTTTGCGGGAGTGGTTCCTGCTGCTGAGGCTGGTGTTCCCGGAGTATTCGACGAAGCAAAGGATGCCTTGTTCGAAGGAACTACCTATACTATCGGTTTTGATGACGACCACCTGCAACTTGCCGGGAAGGCGGAAGCATTGAAAGGCGATTTGCTGAACGATTATGAATTCAGCTTCCAGTTGTCCGGTCTGTCTCCTCAGGGATTGGCAGGCAGCTATCCGGTGTATGTGGACAAGAACAATTACGTGAAGGCACAGTTCAACGGCGCTACCCGTATGCTCGAAGTCGTTGCCGTGAAGAAGGGCAAGCAGGCCTGGCGGAAAGACTTCCCGCTGGAGCACCTGCAAACCGTCTACCCGGATGTGAAATATACCGATTTCATCGAGAAATGTTACCGTTTTGCTACGCCTACTTATTTGGATGCACTTTATCTGAATCGTCATGACGCCGGCAATAAATCCGAGTTCGTAGAGGATATGTTCAGCAAGTTCAATATCGAATATCTGAGCGACGGAGAATGGCATCCGATAGAGAACCGGGGTGCCGAAGTGGCGGAACATCCTGCGTATAATCGTTTGGCGTTTCCTGCGGTGAAAGCGGAAGGAATCCGTTTTATCAATAAAGATGCGGAAGACTTGTCGCGCCATATCTATAAGATTGGCATCCATGAGCAATTGAAGGAATCTTATAACTTCCGTGCCGTGCGTCGGGGCGATAAACTTTATATCTTTGTGGACGGCCGTGAACTGGGTGCACTGGATGCACAATACCCTGCATCGCGCATCGGATTCTGTTCGGAGAAAGGCGCTTCGGGCTATGACGGAGTGCTGTATTACCACATAGGATTACATGAATGAATTTTTACAAGATACTAAAAGAAGAACCATGAAAAAGAGTTTTATTTATATTTGCCTGTTCCTGTCGGCTGCGATGGCTTCCTGCCAGTCGTGTTCTTCGGACTATAAGGACGTTGACGAGATTGTTGTCGATGGAGTGGAGACGCCGGTACCTTTCGGTGATCCGTTTATTATGCTGCACGGCGGCACTTACTATGCCTATGGCACCAATGCCGATGATGGCATCGAGGTATACACCTCTGACGACCTGCAAACCTGGAAGTACAAGGGCATGGCGCTCGAAAAGAAAAATGTATGGGCAGACCGCTGGTTTTGGGCTCCCGAAGTATACGAGGTGAATGGAAAGTTCTATATGTACTATACTGCCGACGAACATATCTGTGTAGCGGTAGCCGATGCGCCCGAAGGTCCCTTTATCCAGAACAAGAAGGAACCTATGATTGCCGATGAGAAATGTATCGATAACTCCCTTTTCATCGACGATGACGGCACGCCTTACCTGTTCTTCGACCGTTTCAACGACGGGCTCAACATCTGGGTGGCTGAGTTGGAGAAAGACCTCATCACCATTAAGACGGAAACGATGCATCCTTGTATCCACGTCTCCCAGGCATGGGAGGAAGTATGGCCGCGGGTAAACGAAGGCCCCTTCGTGATGAAGCGTAACGGCATTTACTACATGACTTACTCCGCCAATAGCTACGAAAGTCCTTTCTACGGCATAGGTTGTGCCACCGCTACCGACCTGATGGGCGACTGGACCAAGTATGAGGAAAATCCTTTGCTTCAGAAACCCGGCGACCTGGTAGGAGTAGGGCATAGCGCCATGTTCACGGACAAGGCGGGCAAGCTTCGCATCGTTTTCCATGCCCATAAGGACAAGAGTAATATCCATCCGCGTGCCATGTACATCGGTGATGTATCTTTTGAGAAAGTGGATGGAGTGGACCGTATGAGAATCAGTAAGGAATACATGACGCCCAAGGTGGTGAAATAATAAAGAACTATGAATATGATGAAGAACTATTTTCTGTTGCTGCTGCTTTGCCTCTGCCTGGGCGGATGCAAGACGAAGCAGGTGGTAGAGTCGGACCGCTTGCCGATAGCCGACCCTTATGTGATGCTTTACGATGGCAAGTACTATGCCTATGGCACCGGTGGTACGGTGGAGGGCGAAGGCTTTGCCTGTTTCTCCTCGGACGATCTGAAAAACTGGAAACGCGAAGGCCAGGCCTTGTCTGCCGAAGATTCCTATGGCACATGGGGCTTCTGGGCACCCGAAGTTTATTACGTCGAATCAAAGAAGAAATTCTACCTCTTCTATTCCACCGAAGAACATATCTGCGTAGCTACGGCAGATGCGCCGCAAGGTCCGTTCCGCCAAGAGGTGAAGCAACCCATCTGGGACGAGAAAAGCATTGATACTTCCCTTTTCATCGATGATGACGGCACGCCTTATCTTTACTTTGTCCGCTTCACGGACGGTAATGTGATTTGGGTAGCGCAAATGACCGATGACCTGATGAGTATCAAGCCGGAAACGCTGACGGAGTGCATCAAAGTGGAAGAACCGTGGGAACTCTCGCAAGACAAGCCTGCCAGAGTAGCGGAAGGCCCTTCGTTGTTGAAGAAAGACGGTGTTTACTATCTGATATATTCTGCCAACCATTTTGAAAGCAAGAACTACGGAGTAGGCTATGCCACCTCGGACAGCCCGATGGGACCGTGGCAGAAGTACGAGGGGAATCCGGTACTACAACGTGCCGACGGACTGGTAGGCACCGGTCATGGCGCTCCGTTCTGCTGCAAGGACGGCAGTTGGAAGTACATTTTCCATGCACATTGGGATAGCACTAAAGTACAGCCACGCACTTCTTATATAAAAGATTTTGCTATCTCCGGTCATGGGGTGGTTTCTATCGACGGGGATATAATCCGACCGCAGGTGGTGAAGTAAACCTTCCCCGGTGTGACTCAATATGAAATAATTAAAGAAATGAATATACGAATTATGAAGAAGTTATTAATGTTATCTATGCTGTTCTGCCTGTCGGCTTGCTCTTCATCGACTTCAGCCAAAGAAGATAAACCGGAAGAACAGCCGAAAAATGTATATCGCAACCCGGTGATAAACTACAGTTTACCCGACCCTACCGTTATCAAGGCAGACGACGGTTATTTCTATCTGTATGCCACCGAAGACATCCGCAATCTGCCTATCCACCGTTCCAAGAACCTGGTGGACTGGGAATATGTGGGCACTGCCTTCACTGAGCGTACCCGCCCCACCTTTGAAGAAGGCGGAGGACTGTGGGCACCGGACATCAACAAGATAGGTGATAAATATGTGCTTTATTATTCCATGTCCAGATGGGGTGGAGAATGGACTTGCGGCATCGGTTGCGCCACTGCCGACAAGCCGGAAGGACCTTTCACCGATCATGGAAAGATGTTCCGCAGCAACGAAATCAATGTGCAGAACTGTATTGACCCGTTCTATATAGAGGATGGAGGGAAGAAATACCTCTTCTGGGGCAGCTTTAGCGGCATCTATGGTGCCGAACTGTCGGAAGACGGGCTTTCCCTGAAGGAAGGCGCTCCCTTGCAACAAGTGGCAGGCACTGCCTACGAAGGCACTTATATCCATAAGAAAGACGGCCATTACTACTTCTTTGCTTCTATTGGCACTTGCTGTGAAGGTTTGAACAGTACTTATACTACCGTCGTGGGACGCTCGGAGAATCTTTTCGGTCCTTATGTGGACAAGAACGGCGGGCGTATGCTCGACAATAAGCATGAAGTCCTGATTCATAAGAATAACTCTTTTGTAGGTGCCGGGCATAACTCCGAGATTGTGTCGGATAATGCCGGTAACGACTGGTTCTTCTATCATGCAGTGAGTACCAAGCAACCCGACGGACGCGTACTGATGATGGACAAGATTGAATGGAAGGACGGATGGCCCTCGGTAGAGGGAAGTTCTCCTTCGACAGAAGCTGAAAAACCCGTATTTTAACGGGTTACTGCTAATTATCCGGGAGTTTATAAACCTTATATGAACGTAGTTATGAAGAACAACATTCTAATCTCTTTATTAGCCCTGCTGATGGTGGGCTGTAAAGCGTTCAACGCCGGTTCTCTGAGTATATCGGAACCGACAGTGGAAATGCAACGGAATCCGGAAGGAGTGTCGGCACTGAATCCTCGTTTCTCGTGGCAGTTGGTGAGCGAGAAGCAAGATGTGATGCAGAGCGCTTATCAGATTGAAGTGGCAGATTCGGAAGAGGCTTTGAAAGCGGGTTCCGGTTTGCTATGGAACTCGGGACGTGTAGATTCCGACCGGTCTTTACTGGTGGAGTATGCCGGAGCGCCGCTCCAATCGGGGAAAGCGTACTATTGGCGTGTTACGGTGTGGACCAACACCGGTGATGAAGTCCAAAGCAGCATTCAGCACTGGGCGATGGCTCTGCTGGATGATTCGGATTGGAAGGCGGTCTGGATTGGTTTGAATGATAGCGTAAACCTGAAGTTGGACGGAGAAAGAACGATTCTTCCGGCACGCTATCTGAGAAAAGAGTTCGATTTGCAGGCAAAGCCAAAGCGCGCGGTGCTTTATGTTTCCGGTGTAGGTTCTTCGGTGTGCTATCTGAATGGCAAGAGGATAGGGGATGATGTATTCGGCCCTCTTCCTACCTGGTACGATGCTTCGGTTTCTTATCTGACTTACGATGTTACTCCGTTGATAAAGAATGGGGCGAATGCTGTAGGGGTAGCTTTAGGCAATGGCCGTTACCTTTCCATGCGTGCCAATTCGATGGTCGGCTTCGGTCTGCCCCGCCTCATTGCGCAACTGAACGTAGAATATGATAATGGTGAAACAGTCTCCATTCTGAGCGATGATTCTTGGAAAGCAACCGATAAGGGTCCCATAACTGCGAATAATGAATTCGACGGTGAGCAATACGACGCCCGCCTCGACCTGGGCAAGTGGACGGAAACCGGATACGATGATTCGGAATGGCAGTCTGCCCGGCGGATGGAAGCTCCTAAAGGGAAACTTGTAGCACAAATGTCTCCGAGCCTGAAGGTGATGGAAGAAATAAAGCCGCTATCGGTGAAATCGGTAGGCGACGGACGATACATCGTCGATATGGGGCAGAATATGGTAGGAATACAGCAAGTGAAGTTGCGCGGCAAAAAGGACCGGCCCATCACGATGCGCTTTGCCGAAGTGCTGAAAGACAATGGAACCGAACTGTATCTCGACAACCTGCGCAGCGCACTTGTTACGGATACCTATACTCCGGCTGTTGACGGTGAGTTCACTTGGGAGCCGCTGTTCGTTTATCACGGTTTCCGCTTCATGGAAATTTCCGGTTTGGATTATGAACCTGTTTCTGCCGATTTCATCGGTAAAGTAGTCTACGACCAGATGGCAACGACGGGTACTTTCGAGACTTCCAATGCACTGATCAACCAACTTCATAAGAATGCTTATTGGGGAATCCGTGGAAATTATCGCGGCATGCCTACCGACTGTCCTCAGCGTGACGAACGCCTGGGATGGTTGGGCGACCGCACCACCGGCGCTTATGGCGAGAGTTTCGTCTTGGGCAATGCCCTGATGTACAAAAAGTGGCTGGCAGACATCGAAGAATCCATGAACGAGAATGGAAGCATCTCTGTTGTATCGCCCCGTTACTGGACTATCTTCCATGACGACGTGACCTGGCCTGCTGCCTACTTCTACGTTGCCGATATGCTTTACCGGCAGTTTGGGGATGACTATTCCATCAAGCACCGCTATCCGTCCATGAAACGGTGGGTGGAGCACATGATAAATACCAAGATGGTGGACTATATCCTGGTGAAAGACGAGTACGGCGACTGGTGCATGCCGCCCGAATCGCCTGAGCTTATCCACTCCGAAGACCCTGCGCGCAAGACGAACGGCGAGGTGCTGAGCACTTCTGTCTTTTACAGCATTCTGCAACTGATGGAGAAGTTTGCACAGATGAACGGTGTGCCGGCAGATGCCGAAGAATATGCGGCACTTGCCGTTAAGATAAAGGATGCCTATAACAAGAAGTTCTTCAACCCGGCAACTGCGCAATACGATAACAATACGGTGACTGCCAACTTGCTTTCCCTCAGACTTGGTCTGGTGCCCGAAGGCTACGAAGCGAAAGTGTTTGCCAATGTGGTGGAGAAGACCGAGGTCGATTGCAAAGGACACGTCAGCGCAGGCGTACTTGGCATCCAGCACCTGATGCGCGGACTGACTGAATATGGGGGCTTGGAACTGGCTTACAAGATTGTAACCAATGACACCTATCCTTCGTGGGGTTACATGATTAAGAACGGTGCAACCACCATCTGGGAGTTATGGAACGGCGATACTGCCAATCCTGCCATGAACTCAAGAAATCACGTGATGTTGCTGGGCGACTTGCTTATCTGGTTTTACGAAGACCTTGCCGGTATCAAGAGCAGTCCCGATTCTGTCGGATTCAAGCATATCCTGATGGAACCGGTGTTCCCGGAGAAGCTGGATCACGTCAGCGCTTCCCACCTGTCGCCTTATGGTAAGATAGAAAGTGCCTGGAAGCGTGAAGGCGATAGACTGGAATGGCACATTGTTATTCCGGCAAACACCACTGCAACTGTCAGACTGCCTCTGCGGTTCGGCATTAAAGTGGATACCAATCAACCGGGAGTACATTCCGTAAAGGAATCCGGTGATGGCTTGACTATTGAGTTAGGCTCTGGCAAATATGTACTTGCGTCTAAATAATAAATCTAACAATAACAAAACAGAGATAGCTATGAAAGTAAAAAGATTGTTTTTAGGAGTAATGCTTTTAGCAGGCATTACGAGTGTAGGAGCAGCAAATTATGCTCCGGAAGATGTTTCGGCTTCCATTTCTTTGAAAGTTCCGGGAAATGATGCCAAGCAGTATCCGTTGGCTCTTCAGAAGGTGCAGGATGGCGTGTATAGCTGCCAGGCATCCGGGAAGTTGCCGCTGGATATTACCCGGCAGGTAGTGGACAAGGACGGCAAACAACGTGTCACAGTGGTTATCAAGGCGCTGGAGAACGTGTATTTCAACTACGGGGAGCAAGTGAAGACCGGCTACAAGCATGATGATTGCCAGTTCTATATGCCCGGCTTCTGGTATCGCCGCAACCTGCGTTCGCCCAAGGAAGCGCCTTCATTCCATACTTCGGACAGTTGGCTGGTGCGCGAAGACCGCCTGAGTACTCCGCTGACGGCAGCTTTCAATCCTGCCCTCGGAAAGTCGATGTCGGTAATCCGTATCGATAAGTTCGATAAGGAAGCCTTGACGACGCATAAGGAAGGCGAGGTAATCTTGTCCGGCGAAACGTCCATCGGCTATACCGGCTTTGAGAATGTGGACGGTATGACGGTTCTTGCATACGGTTTCCCCTATAAGGAAGCTCCCAAGACGTATATCCGCAAATTGACGTTGGCGCCTGCCGTTGAGGCTTTCCAGTTGCTCCGCAAGGGAGACAGCATCTCGCTGACTTGGGAGTTGTCCGAACGGAATGCCAATGATTTCTCGGAATGCGTACAGCGTACCTGGGAGTATTCCTACGATACCAACCGCCCGCAATCCGTCGATACGCCTTATACGGTGGACAGGATGAAAGAGGTAATGAGCAACTTCTTCGTAGAAAGCTATGTGGATAATACGCCTACCCATTACTATTCCGGCGTAGAGTTGGAGACAGCTACCTGTGCCAGCACGGATGTTGCCGAAGTGGGCTTCGTGGGACGTACGTTGCTCAATGCCTTCAATGCGCTGGAGTACGGAGCGGCAAAGAACCGCCCGGAACTGGTGGAGAGTGCCAACAGCATCTTCGATACTTATCTTCAGAACGGTTTCTCTCCGGCAGGCTTCTTCAATGAGGTGGTACATTATAACCGCAATTTCAAGGAATCGGCCCATAGCATCCGCCGCCAGTCAGAAGGTGTATATGCCGTGTTGCACTATCTGAATTACGAAAAGCAGCAGAAGCGGAAACATCCCGAATGGGAGAAGCGCATCAAGACCATGCTGGATACTTTCCTCACCCTTCAGAACGAGGATGGCAGCTTCCCGCGCAAGTTCAAGGACGATTTCTCTATCGTAGACGGCAGCGGCGGCAGTACGCCTTCGGCCACATTGCCGCTGGTGATGGGATATAAGTACTTCAAGGATAAACGCTATCTGGCAAGTGCAAAGCGTACGGTGGAGTATCTGGAAAACGAATTGATATCCAAAGCCGATTATTTCTCTTCTACGCTGGATGCCAACTGTGAGGACAAAGAGGCTTCCCTGTATGCCGCTACCGCCGCCTATTATCTGGCTCTTGCCACGAAAGGGGAAGAGCGCGCACACTATGCCGGACTGGCAAAGAAAGCGGCTTATTTCGCCCTGTCATGGTACTACACCTGGGATGTTCCCTTTGCTCCGGGACAGATGCTGGGCGATATAGGCCTGAAGACCCGCGGCTGGGGAAATGTATCGGTAGAGAATAACCACATTGACGTGTTTATCTTCGACTTTGCCGATGTATTGCACTGGCTTTCCAAGGAGTACAACGAGCCGCGCTTCTCCGAATTTTCCGAAGTCATTTCTACTTCCATGCGCCAGTTGCTGCCCTATGAGGGACACATGTGCGGCATTGCAAAGGTAGGTTATTACCCCGAAGTAGTGCAGCACACCAACTGGGACTACGGACGCAACGGAAAAGGCTATTACAACAATATCTTCGCTCCGGGTTGGACGGTGGCTTCTTTGTGGGAGCTCTTCTCTCCGGGACGTGCCGAACATTTCTTATTGAAGAAATGATGATTTAGTAGCGTTGAAAGTAAAACCGAATGTTCATTTTTACGAAAACAGAAAAACACGGCTACAGATATCTGTAGAAGGGGTGCTGACTTTAGTGCGTCGAGTCGCTGACTTTACGATGTCAAGTCGCTGACTCGACACTCTAAAGTCAGCGACTCGGCACGCTAAAAGTAGCGCCCTTTTTCACTGTAAATAAAAATGAGCATAAACAATAACTCAAATCAATAATTATACTAATGAACAGAATTATGACTTTGTTAGCAGGACTGGTGCTATTGGCATCAGCCTGCACAGGCAGCAGGCAGGCAGGCGAAGCCACGGCTTCGGGACTGAACCCTGCGAACTTCCGTATGGAAGTGGATGGCAAGCAAACGGACTTGTTTGTGCTAAAGAATAAGAATGGCATGGAAGTCTGCATTACGAACTTCGGCGGACGCATCGTGTCTGTGATGGTGCCGGACAAAGACGGTGTTATGCGTGATGTAGTGTTGGGCTTCGATTCCATTCAGGACTACGTCAAGTATCCTTCCGATTTCGGCGCAAGCATCGGACGCTACGCCAATCGCATCAACCACGGCAAGATGACAATAGAAGGAGTGGACTACCAGCTGCCGCTGAATAACTTCGGCCACTGCCTGCATGGCGGACCGAGAGGTTTCCAGTATCAGGTGTATAACGGTCGGCAGTTGAGCGACCAAGTCCTGGAACTGACCTATCTGTCGAAAGACGGAGAAGAGGGTTTCCCCGGTAATCTGACCTGCAAAGTCACTTTCTCGCTGACGGACGATAATGCTATCGACATCCGTTACAGTGCCGAGACCGACCGTACTACGGTTGTCAACATGACCAATCACTCTTACTTCAACCTGGACGGTGACCCTTCCAAGACAAACAGCGATTATCTGCTGACCATCGATGCCGATGCCTACACCCCCGTAGACAGCACCTTCATGACTACCGGTGAGATTGCTACCGTAGAAGGCACGGATATGGATTTCCGTACTCCTACCGCCGTCGGTGCCCGCATCAATAATGACTTTATACAGTTGAAGAACGGTTTGGGCTACGACCACAACTGGGTACTCAATACCGGGGGAGACATCACCCGTCCGTGTGCCACTCTCGAATCTCCCGTCACAGGCATTGTCCTCGATGTTTATACCAACGAACCGGGCATCCAAGTCTATGCCGGTAACTTCCTCGATGGTACATTGACCGGAAAGAAAGGCATCGTGTATAACTATCGCGCTTCCGTCTGCCTGGAAACCCAGAAGTTCCCCGATTCCCCGAATAAACCCGAATGGCCTTCGGCTCTGCTGAAACCGGGGGAGAAGTACGACAGTCATTGCATCTATCGGTTCTCGGTGAAGAAGTAGAAACAGCTATAATCTCAAAGCAGGTTATAAAGACCTGCTTTGAATTTCTTTTCATTGTATATCTATTAACCTTAAAATTGTAAGAATGACATCTGCACCTGTTCCACCAAGCATTTATTCCTGACGCGTTAACTTTGTATTCTTATCGCGTCAGAGAGGTTTTACAGAGCAACTCTAGTATTTAAGTTGCTATTATTTACATAATTGCATATTAACCTCTAATAATGTGAAACATGAGGAAACTATTATTTTTTGTTTTGATTGCACTAATGAGTGCATGTAGTGAGAGTAACTTAGAGCCCGTTTTGGTTCATGAAGATGAAAATTGTACTAATGTCTTGGATAATCAAGATTTCGTATCAATTAGCCGAGCCTCTGAAGTAGCGAGTTTATTTATGGCTCAAAATGTACAAGCGTCGGATGCAGAGACAAGAGGAGTCCCAGCATTTGATAGTTCTAAAAATATAGAGTCTATTAAGACGGTATATGGTGAAGATAAAATGCCATCCATGTATGTGATTAACTATGAAGGCGGTGGTTTTGTGATTGTAAGTGCTACCAAGAATTACTATCCGATTTTGGCCTATTCTGAAACTAATTCAATAGATATGGGGGAAGCTATGGAAACTGGGTTTTCTATTTGGGCAGATGAGACAAAACAATGCATTGAAGAAAGTAGTTCTCAAGATGAGGAAACACTAGCTGAGTTCCGAAGGATGTGGATTTCTTATGAAACGCCCACAGTTAATATTACTCCCCTTAATGCTACAGATGATAATTATCGGGATGGGACATTGTTCCGTCAGCGAATGAGTGAATTATATACCTTGTGTCCGGGATATTCTTTTGGTCCTCTGACTTCTGCTCGTTCTTTTCTTTCTCAATCAGAGTATGACAGCTATGTGCAAAAAGCCGAACTTTATGGCTCTCCACTTGAATTTACAATTGTAGGTTATAAAAGTCCTGTTCAAGGAATTGTTGGTCCTCTTATCAATACAACATGGGATCAAGAGAACAATTATAATGCTTTATGTCCGAATAACTCTCTTGCGGGTTGTGTTGCCATTGCTATGGCTCAAATTATGAAGTATTATGAATGGCCTCAAACTTATGATTGGGGTAATATGGCTAATAATTATGCAACATTAGCTTCTCAAACTTTAATTGCAGATGTCGGTAAAGCCGTGCATATGGACTATGGAACAGATGGGTCAGGTGCAAGTATGGGTGATACGGAAAAAGGTTTTAAATCTATGGGATATACTGTGACTAAAAAGGATCATGATATTGATGATGTTGTAAGAGAAATTTTTGATAGACATCGTCCTGTGTTTATGACAGGAGATCGAAAAGAATTTTTGTGGTTTACATGGAAAGGACATGCGTGGGTATGCGAGGGAGTTGATTATTATACTAATACTGTTAGCTATTTTGTTGAATATCTTATAAACCGTTCTACAAATCCGAGTTATTCAAGTTGTGGCTTACCTGCTTACTGGGCTCCACAAAGTTCTTCTGGTAGTGGTCGCTATTACCTTTATATGAATTGGGGATGGAATGGACAAGGTAATGCTTGGTTTGCTAGTAACGATGTTAACGCTACGGAAGATAGAAATTATCAATATAATAGGGAGAACTTGTATGTTACACCTCAAAACTAGTGTATTATGAGAACATTTTATTCTTATTTATTAAGTGTCTTATTACCTTTTATTTTTATTGGCTGCGAAAGCAAGGAAGACTCTTATCCCCCTATCGGCTATGGTTACTACTTGGCATTTGCTGATGAGCATGGCAATGATTTGATTGAAGGAATAGGAACCTATTCAGATCCTTCTGAAAGAAGGATGTTGAGGGAGAAGGATTATTCTTATAAATTAGTGAAGCCTGATGCTAAGGATGATTTTACAGCTCCCCGCTATATCTATGTAAGTAGCATGGATGGGCATAGCGTTTTGGAAATCTTTGATATGCTGTGGGATGGGTATAAATGTGACAAAAAGCCTGAAGTGCTGACGCGTACTCTCGTTTGTCCCTATATTTTTGGGGACGAGAAAGAGCATTCTATCATTTCTTATTGGAAGTATGATGATGGTTATGGCAGTGCTAAACTTATCCGTATCACAGTAGATGATGTAGAGGGACAGATTGTAGAAATTTCTAACTCGTACGCTCCGCTTGTCATCGCCACACTGAAAAAATAGCTTTTCTACTACACCCTACACCCGTCTATGCAATTAATTCATTTACTGATGGTTGTGGATGTATAAGGATTTGAAAGGGTGTATAAGGATTATTTACTCCTTATGCGCCCTTTAGTGTTTTCACCTGTTAACTTGCTTATTCGTAGTCCATAAGGCGCTTTGTGGCGTAAGGGTTAATTGTTGTAAAATACCGGTTTACTCCATAGTTTATATCCGAAAGCATGGCACATAATGCGGATATGCTTCATCCTTTATTTCGTTTCGCAATTGGGGGACGAAGAAAAGAATCGTGCAAAGCGACAAAAACAATAAGGCAAAAGGGGATTTCCGACGGACTATTTCAGGATTTTCGCATTGCCAGTGCCTTGTTTTCCGCCTCTTCCATAATCTCCCGTTCTCCCGGCCCCTTGTCGTTGATGCCGCACAGGTGCAGGATGCCGTGGATGATGACGCGGTGCAGTTCCGTATCACAATCGCTGCCAAACTGCTCGGCATTGGTGCGCACGGTATCGAGACTGATGAAGAGATCGCCGCTGAGGCGGTTGCCTTCGCAGTAGTCGAAGGTGATGATGTCGGTGTAGTAATCGTGTTGCAGATACTGGCGGTTTACTTCGAGTATCTTCTCGTCCGAGCAGAAGATATAGGCGATTTCACCGACTCTTTTCTCGTAAGTGGCAGCAACGGATTTAATCCATTCTGTTGTTTCACGTTTGCTGATGGCGGGCATTTCTACGCCGTCCGTTTGATAAGAAACCATATCGAGTAGGGGTTAAGAATTAAAAGAAGAATATATAACTGATAATGATAGCGGCAATGATACCGGCAAGGTCGGCTATCAGCCCGCAGGTGACGGCATTGCGCGTCTTGGTGATGCCTACACTGCCGAAATAGACGGCAAGGATGTAGAACGTAGTGTCCGAAGCGCCGCGGGCTACACAACTCATACGACCCACGAAGGAGTCCACTCCGTATTCCTTCATGGTGTCAATCATCAGTCCGTTGGCACCGCTACCGCTCAACGACTTCATCAATGCAGTGGGCAAAGCGCCTACAAAGCTGGTATCGACTCCGAAGAAGCCGACTACATGCCCGATGCCGTTTACCAGCAAATCCATCGCACCGGAAGTACGGAAAACCGCGATTCCAACGAGAAAAGCAACCAGGTAGGGGATGATGCGCACAGCCGTGGTGAAGCCCTCTTTGGCTCCTTCAATAAAAGCGTCGTAGACATTAATCTTCTTCCATAGCCCCCACAGAATAAACAGCAGGATGATGGAAAAGAGTATCACGTTGGCAATCAGCGTGGAGTAGGTGCCCATTTCTTCGCGGCTTATCCGTGTAAACAGATAGATGAGGGCGGCGAAGAAGAGGCTGATGCAGCCGATAAGAATCAGAATAGGTTTGTTCAGCAAATTGATGCGCTGGGCAATGCTGACGGCAATGACACCTACCACGGTGGAGATGGCGGTGGTGATAAGTATCGGAATAAAGATGTCGGTAGGCTGTGCCGCTCCCAGTTGTGCACGGTACATCATGATGCTGATGGGGATCAGTATCAGCCCGGAAGTATTGAGCACCAGAAACATCACCATCGGATTGGTGGCGGTATCCTTCTGCGGGTTCAGTTCTTGCAGTTCCTTCATGGCTTTCAGACCCATCGGTGTGGCTGCATTGTCCAGCCCCAGCATATTGGCGGAGAGGTTCATAAAGATGGAGCCCATAGCCGGGTGCCCTTTCGGTATTTCGGGAAAGAGGCGGCAGAACACAGGACTCAGCCAGCGGGACAGGGCATTAATCATGCCGCTCTTCTCACCAATCTTCATGATGCCCAGCCATAGGGCGAGTATTCCCGTCAGTCCCAAAGATATTTCGAATGCTGTTTTCGAGGAAGTAAATGTGGAGTTGACAAGCTCCGTGAAGATTTCAGTGTTGCCCATGAACAGGAGTTGGATGAGTGCCACAATGAAAGCTATAACGAAGAATGCTACCCAAATGTAATTTAAAACCATAAAATGACGCGTTGATTTTCGTGCAAAAGTAGGAATATCTTTCTATTTAGCATGATAAATAGGCGGATTATTGCATTTATTGGGGCAATATTACTGATATGTATACAAATTCCGCCTTGCCTTGGAGCTTTGGTGCCGGAAGGATGCACGGCTTTAATTGTAATTAATTGATAATAAACGAACTCTTCCCCTTGCATGAGCTAACTCCGAATGCTGCGAAATCGAAAAAGTTTGTTTGTTCACTCTGATGCGCCTGCTTTAAACTTATTTAATATAATAAAAAGGTAAAAAACGTCAATTGTACCACTCTGTAAGGGGGAACACTCTTCTTTTTCGGAGATAAAATATATATTTATCAGTCTATAACGTACAACGAATAAAGTCTCTATGCTGAAAAAAACGTTTCTTGTCTGTCTCTTTTTACATCTGGTTTTAGGTACTATCTATGCGCAAACGGTAGATTCTACCCTGATTAAAATTGCGCGCGATTATTACAACAGAAACTTTAATGACCCCACTGACCCCAGTGTGTTGGCAGCATCGGATACATTGCTGGATTTGGCTGCCAAGGCTAATGACACTGTGATGACTAAATTTGCTTTGGGCGCGAAGTTGGATTATTATTATTACGGGCAGGGCGAGAACCGCACGGACAGCGTCATAGCCGGGGTGAATCGCTTGAAGCGCTATGCCCGGCGTATCAAGAACCCCGAACTTTACTATTGGGCATGGTCTGCCAGGTTGGTCAATTATTACCTCATGCAGGGAGAATATAATATAGCCCTTCTCGAGGCCGAGAAGATGCTGAAGGAGGCTGAAGAGGAGGGTAACTTGGCGAGTATTGCCGAATGCTATTCTGCATTGACCAATATTTATTCTGCGAAAGGGTTGCCGAGAAAATCCCTGGAGTTTATGTTGAAGGAGATACAGCTCTTCGAGAGAGGTGTCACAAGGTACCATATAACTTTCCAGTACAGCGATGCTGCAAAAATTCTTATCGACTTGGGCGAACCGGAGAAAGCGCCTGCACTGCTGAAAA
The DNA here is from genome assembly GCA_905203765.1 of uncultured Bacteroides sp. Lineage (GTDB taxonomy): Bacteria > Bacteroidota > Bacteroidia > Bacteroidales > Bacteroidaceae > Bacteroides. The sequence continues at coordinate 55,657 of CAJKXC010000001.1, read as the reverse complement.
AAGCGCTTGATGCCTCTAAATCTTCCTATCACGAGGTGACGGCAAAGATGGTGTACGTTTCGCTCTATCTGGCGCAGGATAATGCGATAGCTGCCTATCAGGCATTGGAAGAGTGCAGGCAGATGTTTGCAAACGATCCGTCATTGAGGCGGCATCTGCATTATCTCTATGACGTGGAACTGGAATATTACTGGAAAGTGGGCAACTATGCCGAAGCTCTTGCACTGCTGGAGAAGCAGGAGGAGGCGCTGACGAAAACCAATAGCCTGACCACTTTGGTGGGACTAAGGAAGAAGAAGGCGGATATTCTTTGGGAAATGGGCCGTAAGGAAGAGGCGGCTGCGTTGTATCGCGGATATCTGGAGGAACAAAAGAAAGAGAAAGAGAAGAACGAAGAAATCACGACCAGCGAGTTTGCCACGATGCTGAACCTGCAACAGCTCAATGCCGAAAAGATTCGGTTGGAGAAGATTTCCCAGGAAGAGCAGCTCCAGAATACCCGGATTATCCTCTTCTCTGTTGTAGGAATCCTGTTCCTTGTCTTCTTCTTCTGGTTGAAGCAGCGGACGCTCAACGAAAAACTGCAGCGGTCGAAAGACAAACTGGACGAAAAGAACCGCATCCTCATTGAAGCGAAAGAAGAACTGAACAAAGCCAAGGAAGTGGCGGAACAGAGTAACTGGATGAAAACAGTGTTCATTCAGAATATGTCCCACGAGATTCGTACTCCGCTCAACTCCATCGTCGGATTCTCCGGTGTGCTGGTAGATATGTTGCAGGATAATGAAGAACTCCAGCAATATGTAGGGCTGATAGAGAGCAACAGTAAACTGTTGCTGAAACTGGTGGGCGATATCCTTGAAATCTCCGCATTGGAGAGCAATATCGAGATCAACTATTATGCAGTGGATATCAACGCTTGTTGCCAGTCCTCGATAGAACTGACCGAGGCATTGTTCTCCCCGGATGTAAAAGTACTCTTCAAACCGGGCTGTGAGGAACTGGTTGTCAACAGCAATCATAGCTATATCGTCCAGGTGCTTGAGAATCTGCTGAACAATGCGTCGAAGTTCACCAAAGAAGGCTCCGTCACGCTTGCCTATGAGGTGAAAGAGAAGGAGAAGCAGTTGCTCTTTACCGTTACAGATACCGGAATAGGCATCCCCGTTTCCGAGCAGGAACACGTTTTCGAACGCTTTGTCAAGCTGAACGACTTTAGCCAGGGCACAGGACTCGGGCTGTCCGTTTCGCGCATTATTGCCAAGAAGTTGGGTGGTTACCTCATTATTGATAAGGAATATACCCAGGGAACCCGCTTCCTTTTCTGCATACCGATGCAGAAAGTCTGACAGGAAAAAGCTACTTTTGCAGCAGACTAAAGACTGAAAAGTATGCAAAGAGCCGAAGACATCCAGCACGAACTGGAACAATACATTGACCCCGTGAAGCGGGAATACCTTCCCCGCTTCTTCAAAACCGGAAAAGGCCAGTACGGCGAAGGTGATAAGTTCCTGGGCGTCGTTGTCCCCAATACCCGCATCGTGGCAAAGCGTCACAAAGATGCCCCTTTCGAAGTAATGGCGGCCTTGCTGCAAAGCGAGTGGCACGAGTGCCGCCTCTGTGCCCTGCTGATGTTGGTGGAGCGTTTCAAGAAGAGCGATGAAAAGGGGAAGAAAGTCATCTACGACTTCTACCTCACGCAAACCGGCCGTATCAACAACTGGGATTTAGTAGACCTTTCCGCCCCCGGCATTGTGGGCGAGTACCTGAAAGACAAACCCCGCCAAGACCTCTACCGCCTGGCAGAAAGCCCTCTGCTTTGGGACCAGCGCATCGCCGTCGTCTCTACCTATACACTTATCCGAAACCACGATTTCATCGATATCCTCTCCCTCTCCGAACGCCTTCTCCATCACAAGCACGACCTGATGCATAAGGCCGTAGGCTGGATGCTTCGCGAGATGGGCAAACGCGATAAAGACCTGCTGGTGCAGTTCCTCGAAAAGCATTGTACAGTGATGCCGCGCACCATGCTACGCTATGCCATAGAGAAATTCTCCGAAGAAGAACGACAGGAGTTTATGAAGCGGTGACCTTTCGCATAATCAAAAAGCTTAACTTATTAAGATTATCTCAAAATAAATTAGTTATTTTGCAAAGAAAGAAGAATATTACGGCTTGGAGTTATTGCATGACTGATTGGAGCTGCATCACTTGCCGGATAGCTAAGTAATATAATCCATGATGGAACAAGACGATTTTGACATACGTAACCAGCAACCCGTCACCAGCAAAGAGCGTGATTTTGAGAATGCGCTGCGCCCGCTGAGTTTTGAGGACTTCAGCGGACAGGACAAGGTGGTGGAGAACTTGCGCATCTTTGTGAAGGCAGCCCGCCTAAGAGGCGAGGCGCTGGACCATGTGTTGCTTCACGGCCCCCCGGGACTGGGAAAGACGACGCTCTCCAATATTATTGCCAACGAATTGGGTGTTGGTTTCAAGATTACTTCCGGCCCTGTGCTCGACAAGCCGGGCGATCTGGCAGGGGTACTTACCAGCCTCGAACCGAACGATGTGTTGTTTATCGATGAGATTCATCGCCTGTCGCCGGTGGTGGAAGAGTATCTGTACTCGGCGATGGAAGATTATCGCATCGACATCATGATAGACAAAGGCCCTTCGGCGCGAAGCATACAGATAGATTTGAGCCCTTTCACCCTGGTGGGAGCAACGACGCGCAGCGGATTGCTGACAGCTCCGTTGCGTGCACGCTTCGGAATCAATCTGCACTTGGAGTATTACGATGACGATGTGTTGAGCGGCATTATCCGTCGTTCGGCAAGCATCCTCGATGTGCCTTGTTCTACGAGGGCGGCGGCGGAGATTGCGAGCCGCAGCCGTGGTACGCCGCGTATTGCCAATGCATTGCTGCGCCGTGTACGCGACTTTGCCCAGGTGAAAGGTTCGGGGAGCATCGATACGGAGATAGCCAACTTTGCACTCGAATCACTGAACATTGATAAGTATGGTCTGGACGAGATAGATAATAAGATACTCTGTACTATCATCGATAAGTTCAAGGGCGGTCCCGTAGGGTTGACTACCATTGCCACTGCCTTGGGCGAGGATGCCGGTACTATCGAAGAAGTCTACGAACCGTTCCTGATAAAAGAAGGCTTTCTGAAACGTACTCCGCGCGGGCGTGAAGTGACGGAACTTGCTTACAAGCATTTGGGACGGAGCCTGTACAATAGCCAACGTACTTTGTTCGGCACCGAGTAGAGAAGGAAAGACTAACATGAACCGACATAACTTTTAGACGCGGATTTTGCGGATGGAGCGGATTGAGGAATACGCGTCTAAAGAATATTTATTAGGACTCACATTCAATTAATTTGTAATTATCAAAGTGGCTGGACTAAAATCTTTGGCAAAGGAAACTGCCATCTATGGGGTAAGCAGCATTGTAGGCAGGTTCCTTAATTACTTGCTGGTACCCGTATATACCATGGCTCTGTCTGCGCAGTCGGGCGGGTATGGTGTAGTGACGAATATCTATGCATGGGTGGCATTGCTGCTGGTATTGCTGACGTGCGGTATGGAGACCGGCTTCTTCCGGTTTGCCAATAAAGGTGAGGACGACCCGATGCGGGTGTATTCCACCACGTTGCTCAGTGTCAGTATCGGTGCGCTGACGTTTATTGCGCTGGGATTGCTGTTCCTTCAACCCATTGCCAACTGGCTGGAATATGGCGAACACCCCTGGTATGTAGGTATGATGATGATTGTGGTGGCAATGGATGCCATTCAGAGTATCCCTTTTGCTTACCTTCGCTACAAGAAGCGCCCGATTAAGTTTGCCGGGCTGAAACTGCTGTTTATCTTCCTGAATATCTCGCTGAACCTGATTTACTATGTGGGGATGAAAGGCGACGACGTGGGCTATGCCTTCCTTTTCAACCTGGTATGTACCTCTACGGTGATGCTTTGCATGATACCCGAACTGCGCGGCTTTGCATACGTGCTGGATAAAAAGCTGCTGAAGCGGATGCTTGCCTACTGTCTGCCGCTGCTGGTGCTGGGTTTGGCAGGTATCTTGAACCAGGTGGCGGATAAGATTATTTTTCCTTTTGTCTATCCGGATGAGGCAGAGGCTACCGTACAGTTGGGCATTTATGGAGCTGCCAGTAAGATTGCGATGGTGATGGCGATGCTTACACAGGCTTTCCGCTATGCATACGAACCTTTTGTTTTCGGAAAGAGCCGCGATAAGGATAACAAGCAGGTATATGCGCAAGCCATGAAGTTCTTTATCATCTTTACCCTGCTGGCATTCCTTGCCGTGATGTTCTATATGGACATCCTGCGCCATATCATAGGGCGCGACTATTGGCCCGGCCTGCGGGTAGTGCCTATTGTGATGGCGGCAGAAATCTTCATGGGAATCTACTTCAACCTTTCCTTCTGGTATAAGCTGATTGACGAAACCCGCTGGGGAGCCTACTTCTCATTGGTGGGTTGCACGATACTGGTGCTGATGAATGTGCTTCTGATACCCCGATACAGCTATATGGCATGTGCCTGGGCTGGCTTCTGCGGATATGGGGTGGCGATGCTGTTGTCATACTTTGTCGGTCAGAAGAAGTATCCTATCCAGTACGACTTGAAGGCGATAGGCTGCTATGTGCTGCTTGCCGCAGTCCTCTACGTGGCGGCAGAGTATGTGCCGATTGAGAATGTCTACCTGCGCATGGCATACCGCACTGTATTGCTGTTCCTTTTTATCGCCTATGTCATAAAGCGTGATATGCCGTTAAGCCAGATACCGATTATTAACCGCTTTGTCAGAAAATAGAGAATACTATGGAACCAACCAATCCCGAAAACAGAAACACGTTTGCCATCAAGACCTTCTTGAAGGACTATCTTGACTTGCGCAAGGATAAAGACAACGAACTTGCCACCGTCGATTCCATCCGTAAGGGGGTAGAGTTCAAGGGTGCCAACCTGTGGATTCTTATATTCGCCATCTTCATGGCGTCATTGGGGCTGAATGTCAACTCTACCGCCGTGATTATCGGCGCCATGCTTATCTCTCCTTTGATGGGACCTATCATGGGTGTGGGACTTTCGGTAGGTCTGAATGACTTTGAACTGATGAAGCGCTCGCTGAAGAGTTTCTTGATAACAACTTTGTTCAGTGTTACAACGGCTACCATCTTCTTCCTGGTCAGCCCGGTTGCCGAAGGACAATCGGAGTTGCTGGCACGCACTTCGCCTACCATTTACGATGTACTGATAGCCCTGATGGGTGGTCTGGCAGGTGTAACGGCGCTCTCTACCACAGAGAAAGGGAATGTGATTCCCGGCGTAGCCATTGCCACCGCCTTGATGCCGCCCCTCTGTACTGCCGGTTACGGACTGGCAACGGGCAATTTGATTTACTTCCTGGGTGCCTTCTACCTTTATTTCATCAATTCCGTATTCATCAGCCTGGCTACATTTATAGGCGTGCGGGTAATGCACTTCCAGCGCAAGGAGTTTGTGGATAAGAACAGGGAGAAGAAAGTCCGTAAGTATATCATCCTGATAGCCGTTCTTACGATGTGTCCTGCCGTGTACCTGACGGTCGGTATCATCCAGGAGACTTTCTTTGAAAGTGCTGCCAACCGCTTTGTGAGCGAGCAACTCTCTTTTGAGAATACCCAGGTACTGGACAAGAAGATTCATCACGACGGTAAAGAACGCGAAATCCGCGTCGTGCTGATAGGGCAGGAAGTACCCGAAGCCTCTATCGCCATAGCCCGTGGCAAGATGAAAGATTATCAACTGAGCAATACCAAGTTGACCGTGCTTCAGGGAATGAATAACGAAGCGATAGACATCTCTTCCATCCGTGCCATGGTAATGGAAGACTTCTACAAGAACAGTGAAGAGCGCCTGGTAGAGCAGAAGCAGAAGATAGCAGACCTGGAAAAGAATTTGCAGAGGTACAAATCCTTTGATGAATTGGGCAAAACCATCATCCCCGAACTGAAAGTGCTCTACCCGTCTGTGAAGACGCTTTCTATCTCCCATGCCATTGAGTTGACGATAGACTCGGTACGGGTAGATACCGTAACCCTTGCTGTGTTGAAGTTTGGCAAGCATCCCGATGCACATGAAAAAGAGAAGATAGCCGAATGGCTTAAAGCGCGTACCGGCGCTAAGCAGTTGAGGCTGATTGCGGAATGATGGGATTAGTAGTAAGTAGATAGTAGTAAGTAGTTGGTAGGATACTGTGGTTTATCAATTTGTAATGATAGTATAGAATGAAATTAAGAACCATAATTATAGCCGTTTGCTGCCTTTGCGCATTGACCGGGCGGGCGGATGAAGGGATGTGGATGCTGGGAAACCTGAACAAGCAGACACGCCAGGCCATGAAAGAACTCGGTTTGCAGATGCCGGCGGATAAACTTTACAATCCGAAGCGCCCTTCCTTGAAGGATGCGGTGGTCAGTTTTGGCGGATTCTGCTCCGGGGTGGTGGTGTCGGAAGACGGGCTGGTATTTACCAATCATCATTGCGGGTTCAGCAGCATACAGCAGCACTCCTCGGTGGAACACGATTACCTGAAAGACGGCTTTGTGGCACGCAGCTATGAGGAAGAATTGCCGAATCCGGAACTTTATGTCCGCTTCCTGCTTCGCCAGGAAGACGTGACGAAGCGGGTGCTTGCTGCTGTAAATCCGGGAATGGATGAGGCGGAACGGTCCAGTATGGTCGATTCCGTGATGCTGGTTATCGGTGAGGAAGTTTCGCAGAAGGATTCCACGCTGATAGGTATTGTAGATGCTTACTATGGCGGCAATGAATTCTGGCTTTCCGTCTATCGCGATTACAATGATGTGCGCCTGGTGTTTGCTCCCCCTTCTTCGGTGGGCAAGTTCGGTTGGGATACCGACAACTGGGAGTGGCCGCGGCATACAGGCGACTTCAGCGTATTCCGCATCTATGCCGACAAGCACAACCGCCCTGCCGATTACTCTCCCGACAATGTACCTTATCACCCCGACTATGTAGCCCCCATCTCTTTGGACGGCTACCATGAAGGCTCTTTCTGTATGACTATGGGCTATCCCGGCAGTACGGAGCGCTATCTCTCTTCTTTCGGCATCGAGGAAATGATGAACAACAGCAACCAGGCACAGATAGACGTGCGCGGCATCAAACAGGCCATCTGGAAGCGTGAGATGGATAGCCGCGACAGCATCCGCATCAAGTATGCCTCTAAATACGATGAGAGTTCCAATTACTGGAAGAACAGCATCGGCGTGAACCAGGCCATCCGCAAACTGCATGTGCTGGACAAGAAGCGGGCGATGGAGCAAGAACTCCGCCGCTGGATCGGGCAGACGCCCGCAGAGCGCGAACAACTGCTGCAACTCTTTCCTGACCTGGAACTGAACTACAAGAGCCGTCGCGAAACCAATCGTGCGCAAGCCTACTTTGTAGAATCCTTCCTGAACGGTCCCGAACTGGTGCAGCTTGCCCTCACCATCCTGAACTTGGATTTCGATGGAGAGGAAGAGGACGTAGTTGCCAGTCTGAAAGCCATTGTAGAGAAGTACGCCAACCTCGACTTGGGCATCGACAAAGAAGTATTCACCGCCATGCTCAAGGAATACCGTTCAAAGGTGGACTCCGCCTATCTGCCGGCAGTCTATGATACGATAGCCGTGGCATACGGCGGGAATGAGCAGGCATACATAGACAGTCTTTATGCCCGTTCGGAGTTGACCACTCCCCGCGGATTGAAGCGTTTCCTCGAACAGGACAGCACTTATCAGATATACGATGACCCTGCTGTTACGTTGGGCATCGACCTGATTACGAAATTCTTCGAGATGAATATCCAGATGCAGCAAGCCTCTACCGGGATTGTGCGCGGTGAGCGCCAACTGAATGCTGCCGTACGCCGGATGTACGCATCCCGCAACTTCTATCCCGACGCCAACTTCAGCATGCGTCTGAGCTTCGGCACTGTGTGCGGTTATACTCCTTTCGACGGCGCGGAGTACGATTACTATACCACGACCAAAGGTGTACTGGAGAAGGCAAAGAAGCACGCAGGCGATGTGGACTTCGAGGTAGAGCCGGAGATACTTTCTCTGCTCTCTTCCGGTGACTTCGGCAGATATGCCGATAAGGAAGGGGAAATGAACGTCTGCTTCATCTCCAACAATGACATCACAGGCGGTAACTCGGGCAGCGCCATGTTCAATGCCCGTGGCGAGTTGCTCGGCCTGGCTTTCGATGGGAACTGGGAAGCCATGAGCAGTGACATCCTTTACGAACCGAAGATGCAGCGGACCATCGGAGTGGATGTCCGCTACATCTTGTTTATGATAGATAAGTACGGCGGAGCCGCGAATCTGATTCAGGAATTAAAAATCAGTAAGTAAGTTACTTGTTTCCCGATAGGATTCCCGTATCGACATCTGCATTGTTTATTCTCCGCCCATGGCTGCTCCGGCTCTTTCCGAAGTCCAGGCTGAAAGATACATTCACCATAAACATCGGGCTTAAGTTCGTGGAATATGCCAGTTGGCGGTAGGGAGCCAGCTTCGACAGATTCTCCGTTTCTTGTTCGTACTTCTTTGTGAACGGGTTCAGCACTCCGGCAGAGATGCTCCACTTCTCCGTATTGTAGCCTGCCATGATGGTGTGCAGTTTCTCCTCTTTCGTCAAGGTCTCTCCCCATAGTACATGGTTGCTTGTATTCATTTCCGCCATGAGCACCCAGTTCTTATACATCGCCATGAGGTTGCCGCGCAGTCCTGCGTTGGTATGCGTATGGGTGTACGTATTGCCGTAACTGACGTACCGGTTCAGAAAAGGGGTTATCTTGAGGGCAATGTATTCTTTAAAAGGCCGGAGCTGTATCGTTGTCTCCAGGTTAATCCGATGGAAGCCTTTATGGTTCTCCGTAGTCCGGATGAAATGCCCGTCCTCATAATAAGTGCTTTCCATCATGGGCTTGTTGTCATAACTGTATCTTCCGAACAGTTCTACGGAGATATACTTGCTTTGCCAGCTTGCCGTCAGTGTGTTGGCTGCAAACGTCACGGATTTTAGGCCGGGGTTTCCTTTGCGAATCTGATACTTATCCATTGCCTGCGAAATGTCGTTCAGGTCAGAGAGGGAAGGGGCATAGCCCGACACATATCCGTTATATCTGAAAAACCACTGCCCGTTTATCGAATAGGACAGGCTCAGGGTGGGTTTGAAGATGTATTTCTCCGAAGAAGCCCTGCCCTGGCTGTTGTAAGTTCTCATAGCGCCTATCCCTACGGTATAGTTCAAGTCTTTTATCTTCGATTGGTATTCGGCGAAAAGATAAGTTTCTGCCGTGTTCATCGTAATCTTATCATCTACATTGCCGGAATACGTATTCTGCAGATGTGCCTGCGTATGCTTGACTCCGCCTGTAAACTTTCCGCCATCGAACTGCTTTTCATAGATTCCTTCGCCGATAACGGAATACTTCCGCCCCTTGGTGTTCGAGCAGATGTCTGTATCGTCGTCATCCAGCATCTTCTGTACAAAGGTTCGGTCGTTCTTGCTGTCCAGGTAGGAAGCTACCACGTCTGCATAGATGGTCTGTTTGTTCTTCAGATTCCGCTGGTAGTAGATGTCCAGCGAGGGGATAACGACTTTGGAAGAAGAAAGGTCGGATATGGAGTAGACCGTTTCTCCCTCGTGCAGCGTGCTGATTCTGTCCGACATGGAGTGGGGCGTATCGGTGTAGTTGTTTCTCAGGGCAATATTGAGAAGCTGCTTATCGTTGTCCTGGTAGCTGTAATTAAGATTGAGGTTGAGGGCATCGTATTTTATCTTGGTAGGCTCGCCTATCTCCTTGTTCTCCTGAAACGCTTCCGGGAAGCGGAAACTCTCGTAGTTCTCGCGCGTCCACTTCAAGTCCCTTCGTCCCCAGTAGGCGGTGGTGCTGATTTCCGACTTATTGAAGTTGTACTTGGCGGAGAGGTTGTTCTCACCATATCCCGTCTTGGGAGATACTCCATTAGATAAATCTGCCGAGACGTTGCCGCCCGATTCCCTTCTCTTCACGATGTAGTTCAGCACGGCAGCAACGTTTCCGTAACGCGCTCCGGGATTGTCAATGTATTCTATGCGGATGACATCGGCAGGGCGGATGGCAATGACTTCGGCTTGCGTTACTTCTATGCCGTTGATGCGGAGCTGTACGTTATCTCCGCCGGGAGCGCTGATGCTGTTGTTTATCGGGTTGATGATGATGCGGGACAGTTGCAGGTTTCTCAGCAGGGTGAGCCCGTTGGAAGCTGCTTTGGTCTGCATCTCGGTGGGGAGAATGATTTGGCGGTCGGTCTTCTTTACTACGGGGCTTGCCGTGACGGTAACTCCTTCCAGAAGCACACTGTTGGCGGATAAAGGTAGTTCACCCAGTTGCAGGTTTGCTTTCAGGTTGCGGATGGAGAGGTAGGAATTGTCATAACCGATGCACGAGATGTACAGGATGTAATCTCCGTCCTTCACTTCCTTCAGCAAGAAATTGCCGTCACTGTCTGTGGCAACTCCGGTGATGAAGGTAGAGTCTTGTGCCATCAGGCTGACGTTGGCATATTCGATGCCTTGGTTGGTACTTTCGTCGGTAACTTTACCGCTGATCTTGTTTGTTGCTTTTAAAGAGATACAAAGGAGCAACAATCCTAAAATGATACTTAACTTTTTCATTTCTTCTTATGTTTTATAGTGATTATTTTCGTTCTTCGAACATGACAAAGGTAGGGCGTAAAAGCCTTAAATACGGTTTATATCCGCCACTTATTAAAATGCAATACCTTTTGCAACCGTCTGGTAATGAATGTGTTTACGGCGTGCTTTAAGAGAAAAGTTTATATGTGCCCGCCGCGGGTTTATACATAAAGGAAAATGCAAAAAAACAGTCTGTCTTTGCCCCCGTTAATCAGTAAATATCTATTTTTGCAGAGAATCCAAGGTCGGGTTCATTTAAAGAGGATGGGAAACGATATGAAAGCATTGAAGCACGGCTTGATAAGTTTGGTATGTGTATGGGCATTGTCGGCATGTACAGAGGGCGTGCCGTCGCAGCTTGTGCAGATAGAAAAGGCAGAACAGACGTTACGGCAGAATGCGGAAGAAGCTATCGTCCTGCTTCAGTCGGTGAAGAATCCCGAAACGCTGCCCGACTCCCTGCGGGCACGCTATGCCCTTGCCCTGGGACAAGCCCATTACGATGCCCATTGGGTGATGAACGAAGATACCCTGTTACCGTATGCCTTACAGTATTATGGAAGTCGGGATGTGGAAGACACCCTGCACCTGATGCGCGTCTATGAACTGTTGGCATACCATCTTTACGACAGCGAACGATATAAAGAAGCCACGGAAATGCTTGCCAAAGGCGATAGCATCGCCGCCTTGCAAAGTGATACGGCTGCCCGCATCCGCTTGTTACAGTCTGTACTGGATATAGGGGAAGGCAATGATGATTTTGAAGGACTGCTGCGCTTGCAGAAGCGTTTGATGGCGATAAACCGTGATTCCACCCGTTATGCTGACGAGTACAACAGCTTGGCGGTGCTTTATTACAGCATGAATCAGACCGATTCCGCGCTGATTGCCCTTTGCAAGTCATCTGAATACCAGGATACACCCGGAGACTCTGCACTGGTATGGGGCTATGTGATGCGTAACTATGCCGATATGCTGAGTGATTCGGGAAAGAATCGGGAAGCCGTCGACCTGCAACGCCGCGTTCTGCAGAAGTTCAAAGAAAACGGTGATCCTCTTCTGAGCGTATCTTATCTTTCGCTTGCACGCTATTACCTGAACATGGGGCAGATGGACTCCGCCCACTATTATATGCAGAAGAGTGACAGCGTCCGCCTGCCATCTATGGATCGGGACTTGTGGTTCAGCATCTATTACCTGGTGCAGAAGACGCTGATGGACTATATCGATACCCGTTCCTTTCTGATCCGGGACGTTGCATTCTTCTCAAACCGGACGTATAATGACTTCATACGCGACCAACGGGTAATCATGCAGAAAGGAAAGACACAGTTGCTGCTCCAGCAACAGAATATGAACCTGCAACTGGAGAAGCAGAAAGAACGTACTATCTTCGTAGGAGCGATTTCCCTTTGTATCTTGTTATTGGTGGCTGTTATCTGGTATCTGCAAAGAAGAAAACGCTTGCTTATAGAGAAGGAAGAAGAGCTGGAAGCCCTGCGCCGCTTGTTGCAAGAGACGGAAGGGGCTGACGGTAGCGGCAACGATAAATTTGTCAAGAAGATGCTGCTCCAACAATTGGGCTTGATACGCATAGTGGCAACCAATCCCAGTTCCGACCATCAGGAACTGTTGGTGCAGATGGGGCGGATAGCCAATAAAGATGTCGCAGCGGACGATTTGCTGGTTTGGAAAGACTTGTATAAGACGATTGACATGGTATACGACGACTTTTATACCCGCATTAGTAATAAGTATGGCAATATCCTGAATGAAAAGGAACTCCAACTCTGCTGCCTGCTGAAGTCGGATTTCTCCACCAAAGAGATTAGTGTCGTTATCCAGCAGAGCATCCGGACGGTTTATCAACGTAAGACGGTCATCCGGCAAAAGCTCGGCATGGAAGAAAAAGAGGATATTGCAGAATATCTGTCAAAGTCTATATAATAATATCCGTCATTCAGAGTTATCTGACTGACGGATATTATCTTTATACGATTCCCCGAATCCTGTCATCGAATGCCGACAGTGCCGCTTTGGCACCCTCGCCCATAGCAATGACAATCTGTTTGTAGGGTACGTTCGATACATCCCCTGCGGCATAAACACCCGGAAGCGTGGTACGGCAGAAGGCATCTATCTTGATTTCGCCTATCGGCGACATATCCAACTCGCCATGGAAAGGAGCGCTGTTGGCAGCCAATCCTATCTGTACGAAGACACCATCCAGCGGTACATCCCGTTCCTCGTCGCAGGTACGGTCCTTGATGCGGATGGCGGTTACCTTGTCGCCATTGCCTATCACCCGGGTCGTTTGCGAAGAAGTGAATATCTCCACGTTCGGCAGGCTCTTGGCCTTCTCCTGCAACACCCGGTCGGCTTTCAGCACGTCGGCAAACTCGAAAACGGTTACCTTCTTGCAGATGCCCGCCAGGTCGATGGCTGCTTCGATGCCCGAGTTTCCGCCGCCGATAACGGCTACTTCCTTGCCCTGGTAGAACGGCCCGTCGCAATGCGGACAGAAGGCAACGCCGCGTCCGATGTACTCCGCTTCGCCCTCTACATTCAGCTTGCGCCAGCTTGCACCGGTTGCAATGATAATAGAGGGGGCGGTAAACGTTTCACCGCCAACGACGTTGACCGTTTTCTGTTCTCCTTTCAGTTCCACGGTCTCTATCCGGCGGTCTTCGAAGATTTCTACCGGATAGTGTTCGATGTGGCTTCGGAGTGCATCGGCAAGTTGTGCGCCGGTGGTGTGCGGTACGGAGATAAGGTTCTCAATGCCTACCGTTTCCTTCACCTGTCCGCCGATGCGCTCGGTAACGATGGCAACGTGCAGCCCCTTGCGGGCAGAGTAGATGGCTGCCGATGCTCCGGCAGGCCCGCCGCCCAGTACAAGGACATCGAATGCTCTCCGAACCGGCCCTTCGCCTGCTTGCGGCAGGCTGCCGAAAGTCTCTTCCAACTTCTGCAAGAGTTCGCCCAGGGAGCCGCGTCCCACGTGTAGCAGTTTACCGTTGGCATAAACCGATGGCACGCCTTGTATCTTCAGTGCATCCACTTCCTCTTGATAGAGGGCTCCGTCCACCATCTCGTGGGTGATTTGAGGGTTCAGCAGTGCCATGATGTTCAGGGCTTGTACCACGTCCGGGCAGTTGGTGCAGGTCAGCGATACGTATGTTTGCAGGCGAATGGGGTCTTTCAGGGCTTTGATGCGCCTACTCGTACCCTCGTCCGGCAGGTTTTTCCCTTTTCCGTCGGCATTGAGTACTGCCAGCAGCAGGGAAGTAAATTCGTGCCCGCCGGGTATGCCGCGGAACTTGATGCCGGTTTCCTTACCGTCTTTCAAGAGGGTAAATTCCAGCTTCGTTTCTTCGGTCTGTACCAGTTGGCAGGATAATTTATCGGAACAGCCGGCTACATCGTCCAGGAAAGTCACCAGTTCTTGTGCCTGTTCGTGTCCGGGATTATAGGCGATGCGGAAGGTATAGCGGGCTTCCAGATGCTGGAATACGCTCCGCACTTGGTCTAATATGCTTGTTTCTAACATGATAAATGGGGGTAAAATCCTATGAAAGGATGTTGTTAATACTTTGGACTATAGTCTATTGTAGTTTCCTACCAGTAGGATACTGGCGTTCCCGCCTTCGGAAACTGGCGTTTCTGCCTTTGGGAACGGGCGTTTCCTCTTTAAGAAACGCGCGTGCCCACTTGCGGAAACAGCCGTTCCCATTTGCGGAAACAGCTGTTACTACTTGTAGGTACGGAATGCCGTCCTTTTAGATCTTGCCTACCAGGTCGATGCTCGGCTTCAGCGTTGCGCTTCCCTTCTTCCACTTGGCGGGACAAACTTCGCCGTCGTGAGTGGCTACGAACTGTGCAGCTTCTACTTTGCGCAGCAATTCGTCGGCATTACGTCCGATGCTGTTGTCCTGTATTTCGGCGAGTTTAACCTTTCCTTCGGGGTTTACGAGGAACGTACCGCGGTATGCCACGCCTTCTTCCTCAATCATTACCCCGAAAGCACGGCTCAGGGCGCCGGTGTGGTCGGAGAGCATCGGATACTTGATTTTGCGGATGCTTTCGGAAGCATCGTGCCATGCCTTGTGCACGAAGTGCGAGTCGGTACTTACGGAGTACACTTCCACGCCCATTGCCTGGAACTGGTCGTATTTCTCGGCGATGTCCACCAATTCGGTAGGACATACGAAGGTAAAGTCTGCCGGATAGAAGAAGAAAATAGCCCATTTGCCTTTTACGTCTTCACTTGATACTGTTTTGAAACTTCCGTTCTGGAAAGCCTGAACTTTGAATTCAGGGAGTTGAGAGTTGATAATTGATTCCATAATCATAACTTTTTAATAGGTTTAGTACTTTGTTTTACCGCTACAAAAATATAGCAATCTTTCCCGATAGAACAAGAATTCCTATTGAAAGGTTTTATGGGGTGATAGATAGAATCTATACAGCGACCTGGGTTGCCTTCAGTGCAAGCATTTCCTTAGGTACAGCGCTCTGTATCTCCTTCGTCAATGTTTCTAATAGAGTATGCCGGATGAAGTTTTGATTGGTCAGCATCACGATTTGCCGCGTAGGGCAGGGGATGGCAAAGGGGCGTACGAGTTCTTTCTGCAATTCATTGAGTTGCAGCACTGCCAGTTCGGGGATAAAGGTTATTCCCTTGCCGCTCTCCACCATGCGCATGAAGGTTTCCATGCTGCCCAGGTGATAGGCGAGCTGGCTGGCACGGGCGGCTTTCATCTGGCAGAAGCGGACTAACTGGTCGCGGAAGCAGTGTCCTTCGTCGAGCAGCCAAAGCTGTTCGTTGTTGGTGTTGAGGTCGGAAGTGCGGATGACTTCATTGCCGGCGAGTGCGTCTTCACGTGCTACGTAGGCAAAGAACTGTTCGTAGAATAAGGATGTTTGCCCGAACTCTTCCATACCTGCCAGACTTGCCACGATGCCGGCATCTATCTCTCCGGTCTGCAGGGCTTTCTTGATGTCGTTGGTCTTCATTTCCACTACTCTTATATCCAGTCCGGGGTACTTCTTCATCAGTTGGGGGAAGAAGCGGGGAAGGAGATAGGGGGCGATGGTGGGGAGTATGCCGAGCCGGAACACTCCGGTGAGGGAATGTTTCTCTTCTTCTATAATGCTCTTGATACGGTTGGTTTGAGCCAGTACGTTCTGTGCCTGTTCTATGATATGGATGCCGATGGGGGTGGGGCATACGGGCTGCTGGCTGCGGTCGAAGATGCGCGTGTCCAGTTCTTCTTCCAGCTTCTGAATCATGGCGCTCAGCGTGGGTTGCGTCACGCGGCAATACTCGGCTGCTTTGGCAAAATGGCGGAACTGGTTGACGGCAAGGATGTATTCCAACTGTTGTAAAGTCATGATAGGTAAGGCTTTTGAGTGTTATATATAGAAATCATCTATGCAAAGATAGAAATTATCTGTTTGACAAGCATTGGTTTGCCCCTTATCTTTGCATCACAGAACAAAAGAAATTTAGTATAAACCTTTAAAATAAAAGAATTATGAAAACTTTAGATTACTTACATTTGAACGAAAAGAAAGTGGCTGACGTAGTAGTAGCATTACAACAATTATTAGCCGACTTCCAGGTACACTACACTAACCTTCGCGGTTTCCACTGGAACATCAAAGGACATGGCTTCTTTGTATTGCACGAGAAGTTCGAGAGCATGTACGACGGCGCTGCCGAGAAAGTAGACGAAATAGCAGAACGCATCCTGATGCTGGGTGGCGTGCCCGAGAATAAGTTCAGCGAATACCTGAAGGTAGCGAAGATCAAAGAAGTGTCCGACATCTCTTGCAGCAGCGATGCAGTGGAGCATATCCTCGGAACTTACGGCTATCTGATCGAAGAAGAGAGAAAAGTAATCGAACTCGCCAACGAAGCAGGCGACGACGTTACTGCCGACTTGATGACCGGTTATCTCAAGGAACAGGAAAAGATGGTTTGGATGCTCGTTGCATTCAGCACCAAGAGTTGCACCAAGTAAATTGGAATAATATTGGATAGGGTTAAGTGATAGAGTGATGGGACATCACTCTATCACTTTTTTTTGTCTTTCCGTTACTCTTCTATTTTACGGCTTCTATGCGGAAGGCATACCGGTACGTGCTATCCTTCTTAATTTCATACTTCGGACGCGGGCCCGGGCCGCAACTGGCATTTCCGATGCCGCGCTGTATGCAATCCAGGTTCAGCACTACTTCGCAGCGATGGATGTTTTTAAGGTCGTGACCGTATTTCACCTGCCATATCTCCCGGTCGGTATAGTGCAGGGCGGAGAAGTCGAGGATGCCGTAAGCAGTAATCCTGATGCCTTGCCCGTTGCCGTCTGTCAGTGTGAGCCAGCGGGTGTCGCATCGTTCGCCCATGGTTTGGGCACGGGCGTAGTACTCACGCATATCCTCTACGGTGGAAGAATAAAGGCCTACATAGGCAGCATTCTTGCGGTCTTGGTAGTTCTCTACCGGACCGCGGCCATACCATTTCAGATTTTCCAGTTCGGGATTGAGGCTGGTTTGCAGTGCCAGGCGGGGCAGGTCAAAGTCGGCGCCGGTCTTGAAACTGGCATCTACATCGACAGCACCATTGCCATGAATGGTGTAGATAAGGGTGTGCGGAACGCTTGTTTTTCCTACAACAGCTTCCAGGCAGGCAACTACGCGCGCCGATTTTCTGTCATCGGACAGTTCCCAACTGAAGTCCTGGAGTTTGATAGTCGTATTAATCCAGTTGCGGGAATCGTTGTTGATGGCGCGATACCAGTTCAGTTCGGGACCTTGCTGGCGGTGCAACACTTCCTGTTCGCCATAGCGCAGGCCGATAAGCTGACCGGTGCCCATATCGAAAGAGATTTCGCACGAGGGGCTTCTGAAGCGGAGATAGCGGCGCTCTTCTTCATAGGCTTTCAGTTCTCCGTTGCCCGGAGTGCCGGCAGTAATTTCGGCGGGGCGATTCTCTTTTGTGTTCAGGGCGAATTGCTCGGTGGCTACTACATGGCCTGCGGGTGCCCAGATGCAATCATGCTTCAACTTAACTTCGAAATTCACGAAGTATTCGGCATCAGGGTCGGTGAGTTGGCGTTCCAGCGGGATGGGGATGGTGCAATACTCGGTCGGTGGGGTGTCGGGCAGGTCGAGTTCTTCTTCTTGAATCACCTTGCCGTCCTTCAGAAGTGTGTAGTGCAGATTGAAGTGCGCCAGGTTGTAGGTGGTGTAGCGGTTATGCAACTCCACGCTGTTTCTGTCTTTCATTTTGAAAGAGATATACTGATATACCTTCTTCACTTCCAGCAGTTTCGGGGTGACGCGGCGGTCGGCGGTGACAAGGCCGTTGCAACAGAAGTCGTTGTCGTTGGGTGTATCGCCGAAGCTGCCGCCGAAATAGAAACGGTCTTTCGGTTCGCCGGGCTTGTTGAGCCCCTGGTCTACCCAGTCCCAGATGCAGCCGCCTATCATGCGGTTGGAGTGGTACTCGATGTAATCCCAGTATTCTTCGAGGTTGCCTACGGCATTGCCCATGGCATGGGCGTATTCGCAGAGGAAGTAAGGTTTGTTTCTCGGAGCGCGGTCTTGCTCTATCATGCTTTCGATAGAGGGGTACATGCGCGAGTCGATGTCAGCCTGGTCGTTCATGCCTTCATAATGTATCGGGCGGTCGTCGATGGCTCTGGCGGCATTGTATTCCGCTACTATATTGCAACCCTCGCCGGATTCGTTACCCAGTGACCAGAATATGACGGACGGGTGGTTCTTGTCGCGCTCTACCATACGTACGGCACGGTCTACGAAGGCAGCTTCCCAAGTGGGGTTGTTGCTCAGCGACATATTGCCGTGGCACTCCATGTCGGCTTCGTCCATGACGTAGAGGCCGTAATAGTCGTACAGGGCATACATCTTGGCATCGTTGGGGTAATGGCTGGTGCGGATGGTATTCAGGTTGTAACGCTTGAAGAGAAGAATATCCTCAATCATGCTTTCCACGGGGACGGCTTTTCCGTATTGCGGATGGATGTCGTGGCGGTTGGCACCTTTGAAGAGGGTGAGCATACCGTTGATGTAAACCTTGTTGTTGCGGATTTCGATGCTACGGAAACCGTATTGCTGGGTGGTGGCTTCGGTGACGCGGCCTTGTGCGTCGAGGAGTTCTACGTTGACAGTATACAGGTAGGGCGCTTCGGCGCTCCACAGGTGGGGATTGCGGATGGTGCCGCGGCTGTTTACCGCCACTTCCTTGCCCGCCGCCACAGCGCCGGTGGGAGTGGTGGACTGGCACAACTGCTGTCCGTCTTCATCGAGCAGGGATATACGGACAGAAGCGTTGGCAAGGGCTTTGCCGTGGTTCCGGATTTTACTCTTTACGTTTAGTTCGGCTTCGTCGTAGCGGGGGCTGAGGACAGAAGTGAGGTAGAGATCACGTAACTGCACCTTAGGCGTTGCCACAAGATATACATCGCGATGAATGCCGCTGAGGCGGAACATATCCTGATCTTCCAGATAACTGCCGTCCGACCAACGATACACTTCCACCGCAAGCTGGTTCTTGCCCGGACGGACGTAGCGGGTGATATTGAAGCGGGCATCGTTGTTGGCGCCCTGGCTGTAACCTACTTTCTTTCCGTTTACCCACAGATACATGGCGCTGTACACGCCGTCGAAGTGGATGAATACTTCTTTATCCGTCCAGTCGGCGGGCAGGGCGAACTCATGGCGGTAGGAACCTACGGCGTTGGGCTCGTCTTTCTCTATCGTATAGCCGCGCTGACCCTGGATGAAGGGCGGGTTGTTGCGGAAGGGGTAGGTGATGTTGGTGTAGATGGGTGTGCCGTAGCCGTGCATTTCCCAGTTGGATGGAACGGGTATTTCCGCCCAGTTGGACACATCATAATTTGTTTTATAGAAGTCCTTCGGACGGTCTTCGGGTTGCTTTGCCCAGTTGAATTTCCAATTGCCGTTCAGTAAGAGGTAGCGGCTGGAGTGGGTGCGCTTCCAAGGGTGGCGATAGGCGGGGTCTGCTTTCATTTCTTCCATATTGGCGAAGGGGATGAATGTTGCATGTCCGTCTTCTTTGTTGATGCCGATAATGTTCTGGTTCTCCCAATCGTTCTTGCTGCTGGTTTTCAGGGGTTCGGCTTTTACCTTGATGGACGATTTTACGAGTACCCATTGCTGGTTGGTTTGGCCGGCATTGGGTTTCAGTTGGAAGACGGGTTCACCTACCAGCCCGGCGTCGGGGAAGCCGAGGTTGTAACCGCTTACCAGGCTGGTGAAGGTATAGTGTCCATTGGCTTGTTGCTTTACTTTCCATTGCTGGTTGGGGTTGTTCAGGTCGCTGCTCCATTGCAGGACACTGCCTTCGGTAGCTTTGTTGCCGTCGTTGTCGATGGCTTGCTGGGAGAGGGAACTGACGATGCAGTAGACGTCTTTTTCTACCGGCAGGAATTGCCATACCTGCGACTCTTTGCCGGGCGTACGCTTGGATATGAATATCTTGGAGCCGGCGTCCATGCTTTCCTGGTTGTCGAGAGCAAGTCCGTTCAAGGTGTGGATTTCGTAGGCTTGGCTCGTGTCTAAGGTCTGTGCTGCGGCACTGAGGGCACTAAGGGCAGCAAAACTGAGAAGAAGTTTCTTGATAGTTTGCATAACGGTTGTTTTAGTTAGAATTTCTGCTTGGAGATGGAACCGGTGGCAAAGTTAAGAAAGTAAATTTAAAATCAAGGGTAATTAGAGTTAAGATGAAGATTGAGAGGAGTAATTATCGCTTCAGTATAATTACAGTTACAGCCGAAATAATCAGCATAATACCTATGGCAATGCTGCTTGTAAACGGTTCTCCGAAGATGAGAATCCCTACACAGACAGCAGTTACGGGTTCCATGGCTCCCAATACAGAGGTTAGTGTGGAGCCTATGTTCTTGATGGCGCGCACCAGGGCCAGGTTGGAGATAACGGTAGGCACTAAGGCAAGCATCACCAGGTTTCCCAGCGTAATGCGGTCGGGGATGGCTTGCAGTCCGATGCCCGATACCTGTGTACCGATAAAAAGAAGCATACCGCCAAAGAGGAAGACGTAAAACGTCATCTTCAGCCCCTTCATTTCCAGTTTTTTCATTTGGCTGACGCTGACCAGATAGAGCGCATAGCCCAGTGCGGACAGCAAGACGATGAATATCCCGATTCCTGTTATTGTCCCTGTTTTATCTCCCTGGGAGAGGAAGAATACGCCGCTTACTGCCAACGCAATGGCTCCCATGCGCCAGAAGGACTTCTTCTCACGAAAGAAGAGCATCATAATGAGGGTAGTCAGTACCGGGTACATGAAGTGGATAGTGGTAGCCACTCCGCTTGCCATAAACTTATATCCCCAGAAAAGGAATACAGCCGATGTATCGTAAAGAAAAGCCAGCCACAGCAACGGCAATATCTCTTTTCGCCGGATGCGGAACGACTGTTTATCGAGCAACAGTATGCCCGCCAGCGCCAGCATGGCAAACAAGAAACGGTAAAGCAGTATGGACCAGAATTCCATTCCCTGCCGCATGGCAGGAATCGTGAACAACGGGATGAGCCCGAAGCTCGCGGAAGAAAGTAGTCCATACAGAAAACCGTTAACCTTGTTCATTGCTTGTTATTTCTTCTTCGTCCGTCTTGCCCAGCCTTCTTCGCTGAAGTCGGGTTCGGCATCGCGGAAGTCGTTTTTCTCTCCTTGGAAGAACTGTTTCCAGTCGTCTTTTTTGCCGCGGGCTTTGGTGTAGCCACGTTCTTCGCGACTGGGTTTGCCCTTCTTCTTGTCGCTTGCTGCGCTTTCGGGCTTATCGTTGCGGCGGGCGGGGGCGTCGCTGCGCTTGTCATCCTTGTAGCTGCGCTTCTTGCCTTCGGAATCCTTTCTGCCGGTGGAGTAGTCTTTCTTGCTGTCGAAGTCTTTTCTTCCGTAGCCGCCTTCGGTTTTGCGTCTGCCTTTGGGGGCATCCTTACCTTCTTCTCCGGCTATCTCTACGGACACTTTGCGTCCGTTCCAGTTGGCACGGTTCAGTGCTTTCACTACGTTGTTGGCTTCTTTCTCCTCTACTTCGAAGAAGGAGAACTTCGGCATCAGGTCGATGCGTCCCAGTTCTACGCGTCCGCGGGTGTTACTGTTCAAGAGGCCGATCAGTTCGCTGGGGAAGAAGTTATCCATCTTGCCCAGGTTGATGAAGAGGCGGGTATAGCCCGGTTCTGCCTTGCGGTTGCCGGCGGTGCGTCCGCCACGCTCTCCACGTTCGCCGGTACGTCCGGCGCGGTCGCCACGGTCGGCGGTGGTGGCAATTTCTATTTCTTCGCGGTCGCGATAGTATTCCAGGAAGCGGTTGAATTCATGGGAAACCATGCGTTTGATAAGGTCTTCCTTGCTCAGCCAGTCCAGTTTGCGGTAGATGTCCGGCATGAAGTCGGCTATCTCATCCTCGTTTACCTTTACCTTTTCCAGCTCGTCGATTACTTTGAGCAACTGCTTCTCGCAGATTTGCTTGCCGGTGGGCATTTCTCCGGCAATGAACTTCTTGCCGATGATGCGCTCTATTTCGCGCATCTTGCCCTTCTCGCGCAGGTTGATGATGGCGATGGATGTTCCGGTCTTTCCGGCACGTCCCGTACGGCCGCTGCGGTGGGTATAACTTTCGGTATCGTCGGGCAGACCGTAGTTGATGACGTGTGTCAGGTCATCTACGTCCAGTCCGCGGGCGGCAACGTCCGTGGCAACGAGCAGTTGCAGGTTGCGGATGCGGAACTTTTGCATCACGGTGTCGCGTTGTGCCTGGCTCAGTTCGCCGTGCAGGGAGTCGGCGTTGTAGCCTTCCTGCATCAGTTTGTCGGCAATTTCCTGCGTTTCCTTGCGGGTGCGGCAGAAGATGATGCCGTATATCTGCGGATTGTGGTCCACAATGCGCTTCAGCGCGGCATATTTGTCTTTGGCATGGACGGTGAACGCTACATGCTGTACGTTGTTGGTACTTTCGTTTTTGCGTCCGATGGTGATTTCTTTGGCATCGCGCAGGTACTTCTTGGAGATGCGCGCTATCTCCGGGCTCATGGTAGCGGAGAAGAGCAAGGTATTACGCTCCTGCGGCACGTCGGCGAGGATGGCGTTGATGCTGTCCGTAAATCCCATGTTCAGCATTTCGTCCGCTTCGTCCATTACGACGTTCTGGATGGTGGCGAGGGAAACGGTTTTGCGTTCCATCAGGTCCAGCAATCGTCCCGGAGTGGCTACGATGATGTGCACGCCCCGCTTCAGGGCGCGTATCTGGCTTTCGATGGACGAGCCGCCGTATACGGGCAATACCCGCAAGCCATCGATGTATTTGGAATAATCGTTCAGGTCGCCTGCTATCTGCAAACAAAGTTCGCGGGTAGGGCAAAGAATAAGTGATTGGGGAATTCTGTTGTTGACGTTAATCTTCTGTATAAGCGGCAGACCGAACGCTGCGGTCTTTCCTGTTCCTGTTTGTGCGAGGGCTACTACATCATTATTTTCTCCTAAAAGGTAGGGAATTACTTCTTCCTGTACCGGCATGGGACACGCAAATCCCATCTCTTCAATGGCACGGCGTATCTCCGCCGACACACCGAGCTCTTCAAATGTCTTCATTAAATCTTTGTATATCTTTATAATTCGGGCGCAAAGATAGTGCTTTTCAATTGATAATTGACAATTGGCAGCTGATAATTATGCAATTACATCCCAAAATTGTCAATTATCAATTATCAGTTGTCAACTAACAGGATACTTCGGAGCGTTTTAATTTCTTCTTTTGTCAGGCCGATTCCTTTTTCCAGATAGGTATCTATGTCTCCATATCTGCGTTCGGCTTCTTCCTTGGCAGCGTTCAGGAAGTCTTCGCGGGCGGAGAATATGGTCGTTATAGCCTCTTGCGAGCGCGCCGGAAGCTGGTAGGCATATCGGGATGCCGTAGGGATATTGAAGTAATCGTTGCTGAGGCGGTAATCTTCCATGATGATATCCGCGTTTACGCCGAGGGCGGCAAGTACCAGTGCCGATATGATGCCCGTGCGTCCTTTGCCCGAAGAGCAATGTATCACTACGGGGTAATTGTTCTTATCCAGCAGGATGTCGAATATCTGGCGGTACTCTTTGGTATAGTTGTTTATGAGTTCGCGGTTCATCCGTTCCACCATGCGGTAGACGGTGTCGCTCTTTATTTTTTCTTCCTGGATTCCTTTCAGAATGTTTTCCATATCGCCGGTAATGATGGGAATGTGGACGACATTGAACTCTTGTTGCAGCGGATTCTGCCTGCTCGTTTCGAGCTTGGAGCGTAAGTCTACAATCGTCTTGATGCCGATATTCTTGAGTTCCCTGCGCGACGACCACTCCAGGCTGTCTATCTCCGCCGAACGGTACAGCATGCCCCACCGTACCAGCTTCTTATCCGAGTAAGAAGGGTATCCGCCCAAGTCGCGGAAATTCTGTATGCCGGGGATGTTGATGTTGCGGGTAGCCACCTTCACGCGATATTTATCGCCGAAGACAAGCGTATAGTAATAACGTTGGGTGGGGTCGTTGGTGATAATCGTCATCCGTTGGTCTGCGATGTTTGCCAATGCTACGGGCACATCTTCGGGGATGTGGTCCGGGTTTGTCGAAGCGTATACTTTCACATTCCCTTTGAGGAGTGGGGCCATTTCCCATTTTACAATGCAATTGCCCACGTTGTTTTCTTCACATACAACGGATATGCGGGGAGTTGTGCCGCTACACGAAGGAAGCAGCACTACCAGAGCAAGTAAGTTCAACAGGTTTCTGTGCATAATTCGTAAACTCTCTAATGTCGTTACTCACAAATATATGGTTTTTCATTACAGAGCATACCGCAGGCACGAAGGTTTTATATTTCTTTTTCTAAGTTTAAATTTTCTGCAAACTCCCTTGAAACTGAATTATTAAAGCTCTTGCATACCTCGGCTGCGAACCTCATGCCGCAACGGATAACCTTGTCCCACGTAGCCTCGTCCATCGCATTCAGGTCTTCGTGGCGTACGTCGTACTTCAATAAACCGTAGATAATACCGGCATTAAAGTTGTCGCCTGCGCCGATGGTGCTCACTGCTTCGAGCGGTGGAATGGGGTACTCTTTGGAGAGGGTGGCGGTGCGTAGCGAAATCTGCTCGGCGCCTGCCGTGCAAAGGAAGTTAGTGCAGTAAAACTTGATTTTATCTTTATAGATTTTATCGGCATCCTGCAAGTTGTACATATAGAAGAAGTCTTCCTGCGACCCGCGCACGATGTCGGCATATTCCAGGTTCTCGATGATGGTGGGCGCCAGCCTGATGGCCTCTTCCTTGTGCGAAGAGCGGAAGTTGGGGTCGTAATACACAATTGCTTTCTTCTCCCGCGCCTGGTCCAGCAGTTCCAGCACCTTGTCGCGCAGTACCGGATTCAGGGCATAGTAGGAACCGACGATTACAATGTCGTCCTCTTCCAGTTTGGGATAGTCGATGTCCAGCCGTTGCTTGGGATAGTCTTTATAGAAGATGTATTCCGCGTCGCTCCGGTCGTTGAGGAAGGCGAGCGATACGGGTGACTTCCCGTCGGGAAAGACGTTGACATGCTCGGTAGAGATGTTGTTGTCGCGCATGAAGTTGAGGATGATATTGCCTACGTGGTCGTTGCCCGTCTCGCTGATGAAACAGATGGGAACACCCGCACGCCCCAGCGAGACAATGCCGTTGAATACCGATCCGCCCGGTACGGCAGCCGTAGGTTGCCCGTCGCGGAAGATAATGTCCAGTATAGTTTCTCCGATGCCGATTACTTTTCGCATAATGATCTTGATTTTTCTCCCAGGTAACCACCGTGGTGACGCTTGGAGTAGTCTTCAATAGTGAATCCGGTTTGTTTCATGGTCTGCACCACCAGGATATCGCCGATAACGGTCATGGCGGTAGTAGAGGTGGTGGGCGTCATGCCCAGTGCACAGACTTCCTGGGGCTTGCCGGTGCTGAGGCACACATTGGATTCGCACGCCAGGGGACTGTCCGGATTTCCGGTTATAACAATAAACTTCAGCTCAGGGTTCAGATTATGTGCCAATCGGGTCAGTTCCACAATCTCGCGCGTCTTGCCCGAGTTGGAGATAAGCAATAATAAATCGTTCTCCTGAAGGATACCGAGATCGCCGTGTTGTGCTTCGCTGGGATGCAGAAAGACGGAAGGGATGCCGGTGGAGCAGAAGGTGGTAGCGATATTCATGGCTATCTGTCCTGCCTTACCCATGCCGGAAGTCACCAGCTTGCCTCTTTTGCGGTGCACTTGCTCTACGATAAGCTCTACTGCCTTTTCATAAGCATCCGTCACAGGAATGTTCAGTACGGCTTGTGCTTCTTTCTGCAAAAGCTCTTGAATGGATTCAATCATTATATCAATGCGTTAATGTGATTAGTATCTGCAAATATCTGCAATTTTCCATAAATGGCAATAAGTTTTATTGTATTTTTGCGCGCACTAATAGTTTGAAACGTAAGAATGAAGAGATTAGAGGAACTACCATCCGACTGCAATCAGTGTACTTTGCCGAACGGCCTGCCCATTATTCACCAATCATCGCCCTCAAAAGTGGCTTATTGTGGATTTGCCATTGATGCCGGTACGCGTGATGAACTTGAAAATGAGCAGGGTATGGCGCACTTTGTGGAGCATCTTATCTTTAAAGGTACCCGGAAGCGCAAGGCGTGGCACATCCTGAACCGCATGGAAAACGTAGGGGGTGACCTCAATGCCTATACCAATAAGGAAGAAACGATGGTCTACTCCGCTTTCCTCACCGAGCACTTCGGCCGGGCCTTCGAACTGCTGACGGATATTGTATTCCATTCCGTTTTTCCGCAACGTGAAATTGAAAAAGAAACGGAAGTCATCATTGACGAGATACAGTCCTACGAGGACAATCCTTCCGAACTGATATTCGATGACTTCGAAGACCTGATATTCCGGGGACATCCGCTGGGGCGCAATATCCTGGGCAATCCCGAGCAGTTGAAAATGTTCCGCAGTGAAGATGCTGCCGCATTCACTTCGCGTTTTTACCATCCGGGCAATATGGTGTTCTTTGTGCTGGGCGATTTCCCCTTCCGGCAGATTGTGCGTTGGGCGGAAAAACTGTTGGGCGATATTCCTGCCGTCACGGTGGATAACCGCCGTACGTTGCCGCCTCTCTACGTCCCCGAACATCTGGTAGTGCCTAAAGATACCCACCAGGCTCATGTGATGATTGGCGGACGCGGCTACAATGCCTATGATGAAAAGCGCACGGCGCTCTATCTGCTGAACAACGTCCTGGGCGGTCCCGGTATGAACAGTCGCTTGAACGTGTCGCTGCGCGAACGTCGCGGGCTGGTATATAATGTAGAGTCCAACCTTACTTCATACACCGATACAGGCACTTTCTGCATCTACTTCGGTTGCGATCCCGACGATATCGACCTTTGCACCCGTCTGGTATATAAGGAACTGAAGCGGATGCGCGATTTCCGCATGACCTCTTCCCAGCTTGCTGCCGCCAAAAAGCAATTGATAGGGCAAATCGGTGTAGCCTCGGACAATAACGAAAACAATGCCCTGGGCATGGGAAAGACTTTTCTCCACTACCATAAATACGAAACTTCCGAAGCCGTCTTCCGGCGCATCGAACAACTTACTCCTGAAATGTTATTGGAAGTGGCAAACGAAATGTTTGCCGAAGACTACCTGTCGACACTGATCTATCGCTGACGATATTAAATAACGTGAGTTCGAGATAAAATAGCTAATTCTGTTTTCAACGGGATGCAGTAGTACTGCAAATCATTTGCAGTGCTACTGCACAACGGTTGCAGTGCCGCTGCAAAGTATCTGCAGTACTACTGCAAACGTTGTGCAGTGCCGCTGCAACCGTTGTGCAGTGACACTGCAAAAACGATGCGGAGTCTTTGCAGTAACGCTGTACTACTGCTTTGTTACCTGACAGATACTCTTTATATCGAATTCACGTTAAATAATTGATTCGCTCTGAATGACGGGGCGTCTTTGTCTTACTCAAAGTTCAGCATGCCGAAGAACTCCGGACAATGGAAGTTCGGCTTCTCCAGTTCTATCGGATTCCAGGAAAGATAGTGGGGAGTCTGGAGCTTGTCACCGCACTTATAGAAGTTGGCACGGATCGGCTTCCCGTCCAGTGAAGTGATGTGATGCAGGAAGAAGGCGGAATAGGGGATGATGAGAGCTACTTCCCAACTGCGTTCGCCCACTCTTTCATCGAATGCTTCGCGTCCCAGGGATGCCCAACGCTGTACTTTGTCGAGCACTTCCTGCGGGGCACGCTGGCGGTCGGCACGTCCGGCACCGGCGCCGATGAGCAGTGTGCCGGCACAGTTGCACTCCATATTATAATATATTCCGTCTGCGGCGGGCACGGAGAAGAACTCCACGCAGGCGTCTTCCCATACCGAACCGTTGTCCTTGCCGGCTACGGCACGCACGCTGGCTTCCTTCACCTTGAAGTGCAGCAAGATGGCATCTTCCGTATGGGCAATGCGGAACTCTACGTCGGGGCGGTAGGGGAATGCTTCCCAGTTTACCGTGTTCACCGGCTGAAAAGCTACTTTTTCTTCGTCGAGCAGGGCGGGAACCGATTCTACCGGGATGTTTGCCGCGCTAACTTTCTTTACGTTCAATTCTTTCATGTTGTTGTTTTGGGGATTGATTGCAGACAGTGGCAGGGCGCAAAGAAGCGCCGCCATTGTCACTATATATTCTCTTAAATGCATGATTTTATGAATGCTTGCATCTCCGGAGTATGTTCTTCGACACTTTGCAGCAGTTTGAACTGTGCTTTGGTGCGCACGAGGTTGTGTTCCGGATATTGAATTTTATAATAAGTATCGCCGTTGATATAGTCCGCCAGGAAGCGTACGCACTGCATATAGGGGAAGAGGGCGGCTGCGTAGGGCAGGTTCTCTATCTCTATCGGCAGCAGGAAGGAACGGGCGGACTCCAGGTAGCCTTTGGTGAAGGCTTTGAATATTTCCATATTGAAGTCTACGTTGTCCGGGTTCTTATCGTCTTCGAGTCCGGTGTTGGCGCCGGAGCGCAGGAAGTCGCCGTAGTCGGAGAAGATGAAACTGGGCATTACGGTATCGAGGTCGATGACGCAAAGTACGTTGCCCGCTTCGTCAAACATCATGTTGTTTACCTTTGTGTCGCAGTGGCATACGCGTTTCGGCAGTTTGCCTTCGCGGTGCAGACGTTCTGCTTTGCACATTTCAGTGGCACGTTTCTCTATTTCGTCGAGGATGGGCTGCACTTCCTTCACACGTCCGGCGGCATCGGCGGCCACGGCATCGCGCAGTTGCTTCAAGCGGAACTCCATGTTGTGGAAGTCGGGGATGGTTTCGCCCAGCGTATCGGGAATGTCGGCAAGCATGGCCTGGAAGTTGCCGAAGGCGGCGCCGGCGTAGTATGAATATTCGGGGTTCACTGTTTCATAGGTTCTGGCACGGGGAATGAACACCATGACGCGCCAGTAGCTTTCGCCGTCGTACCAATAGGTCTTGCCGTCGCCGACGGCAGGTATGAATTGGAGTACTTTGCGTTCTATATCGGTTTCTCCCTGTTCTTCCAGTTTTTTGCGGATGTGGCGGGTTACAGCCTCGATGTTGGCCTGTAACATTTCCACGTTCTGGAAGATGGCATGATTGATGCGTTGTAATACGTAATCGGGCGCATCGGCCTCGATGGTCGTTACTTTGTACGTGTCGTTAATCAGTCCGGTGCCTAAGGGCTTGATTTCGCAGACTGTTCCCTTCGTTTGAAAATGAGACACAATGGATAAATGATCTTTCATAGGTATTGATGCATTGATTTGCCTGCAAAGATAGCCTCTTCAACTGATATAGTTGCAAAAACTGCCGGATAAATAAGAAATCTTGCACAAAATATGTTTATAAATTCCGTATCTTTGCGAGCATGAATGAGAATGCAATGATACACTTCGCCCCGCTGCAAGGATACACCGACGCTATCTACCGGCAGGCACATGCCCGCATCTTTGGCGGCATCGAGACCTATTACTCCCCTTTTGTACGTGTAGAGCGCGGAGAAATCCGGCGGAGAGATGTTCGCGACATCGAGTCGGACAATAACCGGGGCTTACACCTGATACCACAACTTATTGCTCCTGATGCGGATAAGTTGGAGCAGATTATGTCCCTTTTCATCGGAAAAGAGTATAACGAGGTGGACATAAACCTGGGATGCCCCTTCCCCATGTTGGCAAAGCGGCACAACGGGGCGGGTATGCTGCCTTATCCCGAAGAGGTGAAGGCTTTGCTTACGACGGCTGTAGAGAAGTATCCCGATATCCGTTTCTCCGTTAAGTTGAGGTTGGGGTGGGATGATGCCGGAGAGTGCCTGGCGTTGCTGCCTCTGTTCAACGAACTGCCTCTGTCGCATATCATTCTCCATCCCCGTCTTGGGAAACAGCAATATAAAGGCGAAGCGGACCTGAATGGTTTTGAAGCTTTCTACGAAGGATGCAACAAACCGTTGCTCTACAACGGCGACTTGCATACAACGGAAGATATCAGTTCCATTACGGCACGGTTCCCCCGGTTGGCGGGTGTCGTTATCGGTCGCGGGTTGCTTGCCAATCCTGCCCTGGCTTTGGAGTACCGGCAGGGAAAGCCGCTTTCTTCCGATGAAATGGCGCGAAAAGTAAGTCAGTTGCATGCAGAAGTGTTCGGCAAATACGAGGAACTGCTGCAAGGCGGAGAGACGCAACTGCTGATGAAAATGAAAAGTTTCTGGGAGTATCTGCTGCCGGACGGTGACCGGAAAGCGAAGAAGACCATTCATAAGACGAGCAGGCTGGCAAACTATCAGGCGGCTGTCAGCAACTTACTCGGTTCTATATAATAAGGTGGAAAGTCGAAGGACTACGGGTGCAGTTCTTCGAAAGCCTTGTTCTCCTCTTGCACCGTATGGATTGTTTCTTCCAGCTCGCCGATGGGCAGGTCGAAGTTATACCAATCATTATAGCAATCGGTAACGTACCACTTGCCGTCTTCCAGTTCGAAGACTACGCGCAGGGAAGGTTCCGATTCATCATATCCGGCTTCAAATTCTTTGTGGGCAGGCTCGTTGACGGTGAAGCGTGAGACATAGACACCACCTTCTTCTTCGGTGGTACTGCCTTCTCTCAGGGTTTCTCCATCGAGTAACGCCCATTTCTCGCGGGTAAAGGGGAAGGTCTGCTCCGTCTCCCCGTCATCTTGCAACAGGGCGATGGGAGATTTCAGGGGGAACTTGATGCGGGAGTATTGGAACGAAGCACTGGATGTGAATTTCTGGAGAAATTCCTTGAAATCTTCCTCTCCGGCTGCCATACTGCTGAAAGTGGTCAGCATAAATGCAGCAAACAGACAAAAAACGTAGTGAATTGCCTTCATAATGCGCTAACTATTGTTCTGCGCGCAAATATACAATATCTTGCTAATATTCAAACAATGAGACCTGATAAATTAGCAGGGAATGTCCCGGTGTGCCTCTATAGAGAAACCGGCGGGCGTCTATAGATGAACCGGCGGGCCACTATAGATGAACTGACATCCGTCTATTTATGCCTCAAGTACTCATAACCGAACCGGCAGCGCAGGCAATCCTTCTTATTGCAATACTCCTTCTGAAGCTGAATCAAGGCTTGCGAATCGGCGGCTGTATAGACCGGCAGTCCGGCGCCATCCCACAGGCGGGTGATGTGATTGTTCTCAGCTTTGAGCGATTCGAGGAACCGGGTGGCGCGGTCGCAAAGCGTTTCATCGGCTTTGTGCAGTCCGTAAGCGTAGAGAAACGGGACAACCGTATTGATGATAATCAGATTTAAAGCGCCGTCTCCCGTCCGCTTCTCCTGCCGGGGCGAAGACTTCCTGAAGTTGAAATGTTCTTCCCAATACTCCGAAGTCTTGGCGGTAAGTATCTTCTTTACTGCTTCCGGCGTTTCCGCTTCCATGACTTGCGAGAAGAGGGACTGTTCCTTATGGTACAGGTTGGCAAGTTGCGCCAGGCGCACATGCGGGAAGTTGCCGGGGCGCAGGCGCAGAAATCGCCACTGCTCGGCAGGCATCGGGGCGGGCAGCTCGAACTTATGTTGCAGGTAACTGAACTCTTTTTGTAATTTCAGGTAGTATTCATCGGCATCGGGCAGGTTCTCTTGTAGCAGTCCTGCCTGTCCCAGAAAGAAGGCTTCTACCTGCAAGAGATTATCCCGGTGCTTGTCTACCGCGCGAAACGGCAAGCGGTTTGCCCATGCCTCGAAAGCATCGCCGTTCAGTCCGAAACCGAAGTTGCGGGCAAGGGTGATGAAGAAGACATCTTCCCAATGGTTGTTGCAACGTTCCAGGCGTTGGGATATGGCGCGTGCTTTCTGTTCGAAGCGCTCCACCTGCAGGGCGGACAGCCAGGAATGAACCGTCAGTTTGGGAAGGGAACCGAGGATGGAATAGCAGGGCGGATAAATCTCCGTCTGCCGCAATTCATCGTAACGTTGGCGGACTGCTTCGGGGCAGGGTAGCACCATTTGGGGAACGAGTTCCCCATTGGTACGGTGGACATCGCAATTCGATTCTTCCACCACGTGCAGGATTACCGTATCGTAAGCGCGGTCGCGGTCGTGTCCGTGGCTCAGCCAGTCCGATGCCTGCGTATGTATCTCGACGTTGCCCACCCAGAGCGTACCGTCTATTTTCAGCTTGGCGTTAAAGAAGTCGGGGCCTGCATTGGTGTTCGGCAAACCGGGATCTATCACTTCGACCGGTTGTCCGGAAGTGGTTTGGAGCATCTGTAATGGGAATATCTTATGCTTCCAAACGTAATGCAGTAGTTGTTCCATTGTTAACAAGACGTTAATGTTGGGCGCAAATGTAAGAAAAATCTTATCTTTGCGACCTATAGTTTGTTGATAAACTGAATATAATAGATAGAAACAATGAAAATTGCATTAATCGGTTACGGCAAAATGGGCAAGGAAATAGAGAAGATTGCCCTCGACCGCGGACACGAAATCGTCAGCATCATCGACGTCGATAACCAGGAAGACTTTGAATCGGCTGCCTTCAAGAGTGCCGATGTTGCCATAGAGTTTACCAATCCCATGGTTGCATACAACAATTACATGAAAGCTTTCAAAGCCGGTGTGAAACTTGTATCGGGCAGTACAGGCTGGATGGCGGAGCATGGAGACGAAGTGAGGAAACTTTGTACCGAAGGCGGTAAAACCTTATTTTGGTCGTCCAACTTCAGTCTGGGAGTGACCATCTTCTCGGCGGTCAATAAATACCTCGCAAAGATTATGAACCAGTTTCCCGCTTATGATGTGACGATGAGCGAAACGCACCATATCCATAAACTGGATGCACCGAGCGGCACAGCCATCACCCTTGCCGAAGGCATCCTGCAAAACATCGACCGCAAGGACAAGTGGGTGGAAGGAACTTTCCAGGCACCCGACGGCAGCATCTCCGGTTCCAATGAGTGCGCGGCAAACGAACTGCCCATCAGTTCCATCCGCGAAGGCGAAGTGCCGGGTATCCACTGCATCCGCTACGACTCCGAGGCTGACAGCATTTCCATCATCCACGATGCCAAGAACCGGAAAGGTTTTGCGCTGGGTGCTGTGCTGGCTGCCGAATATACAGCCTCGCATGAAGGAGTGTTGGGAATGGAAGATCTGTTCCCGTTCCTGAAATAAAAGCTATCCCCTATAAATAAACAATACATAGCATTATGAGAAAAGCAACACGTGCCCAATGGATTAAGTTTGCCATCATTACCCTGCTTTACCTGGCTTTCCTTGTCTGGGTGAAAAGTTGGTGGGGGCTGATCGTAGTTCCCTTTATCTTCGATATCTATATCAGCAAGAAAATCCCCTGGGGGTTCTGGAAGAAATCGGAGAATCCCGCTGTACGCAGCGTCATGAGTTGGGTAGATGCCATTGTCTTTGCGCTGGTGGCGGTCTACTTCGTGAATATCTACGTGTTCCAGAACTACCAGATACCTTCTTCCTCATTGGAAAAGTCGCTGTTGGTAGGCGATTTCCTTTACGTCAGCAAGATGAGTTACGGCCCGCGTGTACCGAATACTCCGCTTTCCATGCCGTTGGCACAGCATACGTTGCCGATATTCAACACTAAATCGTATATCGAATGGCCTCAATGGGAATACAAGCGCGTACCGGGCTTCGGCAAGGTGAAACGGAATGATATCGTGGTGTTCAACTTCCCTGCCGGTGATACGGTAGCTACCAACTTCCAGCAGACGGACTTTTATACCCTTGCTTACGATGAAGGCAGACGTATGTACCCCAATAAAGTGAACATGGACAGCCTGACCCGTGAACAGCAACGCGCCGTTTACGACCTGTATTATAATGCCGGGCGCAGCCTGATCCGTTCCAATCCCAAGATGTACGGTGAGGTGGTGACACGTCCCGTAGACCGCCGCGAGAACTATGTGAAGCGTTGCATCGGCTTGCCGGGCGATACGCTGCAAATCAAAGAAGGGCAGGTCTACATCGACGGCAAGGCTTTGGAGAACCCGGAAGAAATGCAGTTCAACTACTTTGTGCAGACCACAGGTCCGTACATCACGGAAGAAATGTTCCGCGAACTGGGTATCAGCAAAGATGACCAGGCGCTGATGACCGACGGTCTGGGCTGGGAAGAGAATCTTATCGAAATGGGACTGGATCTCCGCGATGCCCAGGGCAGACTGGCTCCGGTCTATCATCTTCCGCTCACCAAGAAGATGTACGAAACGCTCTCCGGCAACAAGAAACTGGTGAGCCGCATCGTCGTGGAACCGGGTGAGTTCTCCGGCTCCATGTATCCGCTGAACCTTTATACCAAGTGGAACCGTAACAACTATGGCCCTATCTGGATTCCTGCCAAAGGTGCTACCATTCGGTTAACGCCGGACAATCTGCCCATCTACGAACGTTGTATCGTGGCATACGAAGGAAACAAGTTGGAACAGAAACCCGATGGCATCTACATCAACGGCGAAAAGACCGACTCTTATACCTTTAAGATGGACTATTACTGGATGATGGGTGATAACCGCGACAACTCTGCCGACTCGCGCTATTGGGGCTTTGTGCCCGAAGACCATGTGGTAGGCAAGCCTATTGTAGTATGGTTGTCACTGGATAAAGACCGTGGCTGGTTCGACGGCAAGATTCGCTGGAACCGTATATTCAAGTGGGTTCATAGCAATTGACAATTGATAATTGAGAATGAAGAGAAGGTGGAAGACAGCAAGTGCAATAGGCGGAGTAATACTGGCTGTAGTATTGCTTCGAGGTTGCGTTGCGACTACCTATCTCATTCCCTCTTCCGGCATGGAGAATTCGCTATACCGTGGTGAGCGCATCCTTGTAAACAAATGGAGCTATGGGTTGCGCTTGCCCTTTATGAAGCTATGGGGATATCACCGTTGGGCGGACAGCCCTGTGCGGAAAGACGATATCCTGGTATTCAATAACCCTGCCAATCTATCGGAACCGACCATTGACCGGCGGGAAGTTTTTATCAGCCGTTGTATCGGCACTCCGGGAGACACCTTATTGATAGACTCGCTTTTCTCCGTCGTCCCTTCCGAGAAAAATGCACCCGACCAGAAATTCCTCTATTCCTATTCCAAACAGAAGGAGAGCCAGATGGATTCCTTGCTTTCTATCCTTTCCATCAACTCTAACAGGTTACTGGGGCAGGATTCTGCAAAGAATGTACGCAGTTTCAGCCGTTACGAATACTATCTGCTGGAACAGGCGATGAATGGACATTGTTGGATAGAGCCCCTTATCAAGGAAGACTCCATAGAGGCGTTGAAACCGTTGGTTGTTCCCCGCAAAGGGAAAGCCGTACGCGTCTATCCCTGGAACAGGACATTGTTGCGGAATACTTTGGTATTGCATGAGAATAAGCAGGCCGAAATCAAGAACGATACCCTTTATGTAGATGGAAAACCCGTTCAGCACTGTTACTTTACCAAGGACTATTATTGGGTGGGTGCCAATAACTCCATCAACCTCTCCGATTCCCGTCTTTTCGGTTTTGTTCCTCAGGACCATGTCATCGGTAAAGCAACCGTGATATGGTTCTCCAAAGAGACCGACACAGGGCCTTTCGGCGGTTATCGCTGGGACAGGATGTGGACGCTGGTCAGGTAAGGGTAGGCAGGTTGGTCAGGTAAGAACAAGTATATAATATGTATAGCTAATGAAAACAGCATTCCTTTCTTCCGCCTATCTGGCGCCCGTAGAATATTACACGAAACTATTGGCTTATGATAAAGTGTTCATCGAGCAACACGACCACTATATGAAGCAAACCTACCGTAACCGTTGCACCATTGCCGCACCGGACGGCGAACTGGCTCTTTCCATCCCCACCGTCAAGCCCGATTCCCTGAAATGCCCGATGCGCGACATCCGTATCTCCGACCACGGCAACTGGCGGCATCTGCACTGGAATGCCATCGAATCCGCCTATAACCATACCCCTTTCTTTGAATACTACAAGGACGACTTCCGCCCCTTCTACGAGCAGAAGTATGAGTTTTTAGTCGATTTCAACGAAGAATTGTGCCGTCTCGTCTGTTCGCTGATAGACATTCAGCCCGATATGGAGCGTACTGCCGGGTATCGTACCGAGTTCACTGTGGATGAGGCGGACTTCCGCGAACGTATCCATCCCAAGAAGGACTTCCGCCAGGAAGATACGGAGTTCGTGCCGCAACCTTACTACCAGGTTTTCCAGGAAAGACTTGGCTTTCTGCCCAATCTCAGTATCATAGATTTGCTGTTCAATATGGGGCCGGAGAGCCTGCTGGTATTGCAGCGAAGCGTTAGCCGGACTTAGAGCCACTTCAGGACATTGTTCCGGTACTGGGTAGGGGTAAGTTGCGTCCATTGCTTGAAGGTGCGGTTGAAGTGGGTAATGGAGTCGAAGCCGCATTCCAGGGCAATCTGCGAGATATCCATATTCCCCACCGCCAACAACTTGCAGGCATATCCCACGCGCATATCCATCACATATTGCAGCAGCGTTTTCCCGGTGTTCTCCTTAAAGTAGCGGCAGAAGGCGGTGGAGTTCATGTTTGCCTTTTCTGCAATCTCGTCCAGCCGGATCTTACGGGTATAGTTACTGTTGATAAAGGAGATGATTTTGTCAATCCTCTTGTCTCCCATGGCGGGAAACTTCTCGCTATAATGCGGGCTTGCCAATACCTTTCTTGAAGGCGTATTTGCCATTTCCTGCAATAAATCCAGCAGTTGGGCAATCTGGTTGAAACCCTTCAGTGCCGGAAAACCGTATGCAGCTTCAGCCAGTTTGGCATCGTCCTGCCTGGGAAAGCGGATACCCCGTTCCGCCTCTTCCAGCAAGGTTCTTATCTGGTGGAACTGCGGGTAATGTTCGATGGAGTATTCCATAAAGTTCTGTTCGAACTGGATGATGGTGCCCCGCGTGCGCAGTTCGTGCTGCCCGTTGCAAAACACGTCGTCGCTCCGCATATAATGGGGCAGGTTTGTTCCGAACAGAATCAGGTCGCCCGCATGGAATTCTTCGATGCAATCGCCTACAAAGCAACGTCCGAAACCTTCCTTCATATAGATAATCTCGTACTGGCTATGAAAGTGCCACGGATAGGTGAAGCATTCATAGTCGTAATGACGTGCCTTGATCGGATTGGCTTCCGATATCGGTAACTTCTCGTTTATGATTTGCCGCATAGGTTCCTAATATTCAGTTCGTAATGCAAATGTAGCCAAAGAAAACGTAAAACGTACGATTATACGCAAGAATCCGCATATCTTTTGCAAAAATACACATACACGGCAATGATTCTAATGCGTAACTTTGTATCCGCAACTCAATAAATAACAAACAAAATATCAGAACAGTATGGAAAAGACTTGGCGTTGGTTCGGTAAGAAGGATAAAATAACGCTGGATATGCTCCGGCAGATAGGAGTCGAAGGCATCGTCACTGCCCTGCACGACGTGCCCAATGGCGAAGTGTGGACGGTAGAGGCTATCAGTGACCTGAAGCAGTACATTGAATCGTACGGCCTGCGCTGGTCGGTAGTAGAGAGCCTGCCCGTGTGCGAGGCCATCAAATATGCCGGGCCGGAGCGCGACCAGTTGATAGAGAACTACAAACAAAGCCTTGCCAACCTGGGCAAGTGCGGTGTGAAAACCATCTGCTACAACTTCATGCCGGTTATCGACTGGATACGTACCGACTTGCAGCACCCCTGGGCGGACGGCACTTCGTCGCTCTACTTCGACCGTATCCGCTTTGCTTACTTCGACCTTCGCATCCTGCAACGCGAGGGAGCCGAGAAAGACTACTCCCCCGAAGAACTGGCAAAGGTAGCCGAACTGGACAAGACGATTACCGAAGCCGAGAAGCACGACCTTGTAGATGCCATCATCGTAAAGACACAAGGCTTTGTCAACGGTAACATCACGGAAGGAGACAAAGAACCGGTAAACAAGTTCAAGAGCCTGCTGGCACTGTATAAAGACATCGACCGCGATGCCCTGCGCGAGAATATGCGCTACTTCCTTGCCGCCATCATGCCCGTATGCGAGGAATACGGCGTGAATATGTGCGTGCATCCCGACGATCCCCCCTTCCAGGTATTGGGCCTGCCCCGTATCGTGACCGATGAGGCGGATATCGCCTGGTTCCTGAATGCAGTGGACAATCCGCACAACGGACTGACCTTCTGTGCCGGTTCTCTCAGTGCCGGCGAGCACAACGATACCCGCGAGCTGGCGAAGAAGTTTGCCCGTCGCACCCATTTCGTACACCTGCGCAGCACAGCAGCCATGCCCGGCGGCAACTTCATAGAAAGTTCCCATCTGCAAGGACGCGGACACCTCATCGACCTGATACGCATCTTCGAGAAAGAAAACCCGGGACTGCCCATGCGTGTAGACCACGGCCGTATGATGCTGGGCGACGAAGACAAGGGATACAACCCCGGTTACTCCTTCCACGGCCGTATGCTGGCACTGGCACAGGTGGACGGCATGATGGCGGTAGTGAAAGAGGAGTTGAAGGAATTATAGGAGTTAAGAAGTT
The DNA here is from genome assembly GCA_905203765.1 of uncultured Bacteroides sp. Taxonomy (GTDB): domain Bacteria; phylum Bacteroidota; class Bacteroidia; order Bacteroidales; family Bacteroidaceae; genus Bacteroides. Next base: position 16,665 of record CAJKXC010000001.1, on the reverse strand, counting down.
AAGCCGATAGCTTCCTATATAGATTGCGGAAATCATAAAAAGAGTATTGGCTTAACTCCTTAACTTCTTAACTCCTTAACTCCTCAAGAATATATTAATCTCAATATAAGACATTATGAACGAACAATTCAGTATTGCCGGCAAAGTGGCTGTTATCACAGGTGCCGGCGGCGTATTAGGCGGCAGCATCGCCAAGAGTTTCATGCAACAAGGTGCCCGCGTAGTGGCAGTAGACATCCGCAAGGAGCAACTGGACGCACGTGTGGAAGAACTGAAAGCCTACGGTGAAGATGTTATCGGTATTGTGGGCAACGTGCTGGACATTGCCAGCCTTGAGAAGTTGGCAGAAGACATCGTTGCCCGCTGGGGACGTATCGACATCCTGCTCAACATTGCCGGCGGCAATATGCCCGGCGCCACACTGGCTCCCGACCAGCACTTCTACGACATGGACATCTCCTGCTGGGAGAAGGTAACCAACCTGAACATGAACGGAACCGTCTACCCCTCATTGGTATTCAGCAAAGTCATGGCACGCCAGGGGAAAGGCTGCATTGTCAATGTATCTTCTATGGCGGCTTACAGCGCCATCACCCGCGTACCCGGCTACTCGGCAGCCAAGACAGCGGTAGCCAACTTCACCCAATGGCTTGCCAGCGAACTGGCATTGAAGTATGGCGACGGCATCCGCGTCAACGCCATCGCCCCGGGCTTCTTCATCGGCGACCAAAACCGTGCCGTGCTCATCAACCCCGACGGCTCGTTGACCGACCGCAGCAAGAAAGTGCTTGCCAAGACTCCGATGAAACGCTTCGGCGACATCAACGAACTGAACGGCGCCGTGCAATTCCTGTGCAGTGATGCCGCCAGCTTCGTAACCGGTGCATTGCTTCCCATCGACGGCGGATTCAGTGCATTCAGCGGAGTATAGAATAATTCAGCACAAACTATAAGTACAAGTACCTGATGCAAGAAGGGCGTAACCTCACGGTCGCGCCCTTCTCTTTTACACAATCTTTGATAATAACTAAAAAACCTATCGTCGATATTTATTTCAATTCAAAAGGAACAATTCCCTTGATGTCGGCAGAAGAAGCGGCAATGATGGCTTCGAACTTGCCCGGTTCGGCTACCCATGCATGCTGGGCGTCGTCGAAGAAGCTCAGGGCTTCTTTGTCAATGGTGAAGGTTACTTCCTTTGCTTCGCCCGGAGCGAGTTTTATCTTCTGGAAACCTTTCAACTCCTTGATAGGGCGGGGCAGGGAAGACTTCTTGTCGCTGATATACAACTGAACGACTTCCTGGCCTTCGCGGGCACCGGTATTCTTCACATTTACTTTCACGGTCAGGGTTCCGTCGGCAGACATGGTCTTGCTGTCGGCAGCCGGTTTGCCGTATTCAAAGGTGGTATAGCTCAGTCCGTGGCCGAAGGGGAACAACGGCTTCACCTTCTTCTGCTTGTCCGCCCAGCGGTAGCCTACGAAGATACCTTCGTTGTACTTGATGTCTATAATCTCTCTGCTTCTCTCGCCGGTATATTCACCCAGGATGTGCGCCGGAACATCTTCCAGCTTCACGGGGAAGGTGAACGGCAACTTACCGCTGGGGTTAACGTCGCCCATCAGAATGGCGGCAAGGGCACTGCCTGCTTCCGAACCCAGATACCAGTCCTGCACAATGGCGGGAACTTCGTTTACCCAGGGCATGGCGATGGCATTGCCGGAGATATTTACCACAATCAGGTTCTTGTTTGCTTTAGCCAGTGCGGAGATTACGGCATCCTGTCCGTAAGACAGTTCGATGCCTTTGCGGTCGGCGTCCTCGCAGTCCTGTCCGTCGCTTTTGTTCAAGCCACCGATAAAGATAACGTAATCGGCGTCGGAAGCCACTTTCACGGCTTCGGCTATCAGTTCTTCGGGGCTGCGGTCGTCTTTCAGGTTCTGACCGGTTACTACGCCGTTGTACTCGCCGGTGGCGTCGCCCACGTAGCCACGAGCATAAACTACTTCAGCCTTGCCTGCTACACGTTGCTTGATGCCGTCCAGCGGAGAAAGTTCGCGTTGCACTTTCAGGGAAGAGCTGCCACCGCCTACGGTCATCATCTTGATGGCGTTTTCGCCTACTACGGCAATCTTCTTGGCGTTGTTCAGGTCTATCGGCAGCACGTTGTTCTTGTTCTGCAACAGCACGATACCTTCTTCGCCGATGCGGCGGGCAGCCTCGTAATGTGCTTCGGACAGCAGGGCGCCGAAGGGACGCTTCGTGTCCATCGTTGTGCGGAAGGCGAGGCGCAGGATGCGGCGTACTTTGTCGTCCAGTTCCTTAGTGCCTACTTTGCCTTCCTGAATACGTTGCAGGTAGGGCAGGGCGAGGTAATAATTATCGTATGCATTGCTGGTACCGGCAGAGAGTCCGTTGGTCCAGCTACCGAATTCCATGTCCATTCCGTTGGTGATAGCCTGGTCGGTGTCGTGTACGCCACCCCAGTCGGAAACTACCACGCCGTCAAAACCCCATTCGCCTTTCAGGATGTCGTTCAGCAGATACTGGTTGTGGCAGGCGTGCTGACCTTTATAGAGGTTGTAAGCGCCCATAATCGCCCATGCCTTACCCTGCTGCACAGCAGCCTTGAAGGCGGGCAGGTAGATTTCGTAGAGGGCGCGGTCATCTACTATTACATTGGTATTGTGGCGGTTTACCTCATGGTTGTTCAGTGCGAAGTGCTTCACGCAAGCGGCTACGCCGTTCTGCTGCACACCCTGTACGTAGGGTACTACCATCTGTGCGGACAGATAGGGGTCTTCGCCCATATACTCGAAGTTACGTCCGTTCAGCGGAGTGCGGTAGATGTTGACGCCGGGGCCCAGGAGAACGGTTTTGTTACGATAGCGGGCTTCTTCGCCGATGCTCTTTCCGTAGAGCATGGACATTTCGGGATTCCAGGTAGCGGCTAGACAGGTCAATGCCGGGTAAGCTACGCAAGAGTCGTTGGTCCAGCCTGCCTGGTCCCATTCGTCCCACAATACTTCGGGACGGATGCCGTGCGGGCCGTCGGTCATCCAGAATTCGGGGATACCCAGTCGGGGCACGCCCGGACTGCTGAATTTGGACTGTGCGTGTACCATTGCCACTTTCTCTTTCAGAGTGAGGCGACTCAATGCATCTTCCACTCTCTTCTCAATGGGCTGCGCCTCGTCCAGGTAGACGGGTTTCTGTTGTGCCGAGAGGGGCAACACAACCGCAAGTGCCAAACCGAATAATACTTTCTTCATGGTTCTATTAATACTATATTGTTTTGATTTTATTGTTTCTTCATTCCCAGCGACTGGATATATCCTTCCTGTATCACGCAGTTCTTCAACTTGGCGGCTTCAATAAAGTCCATCATCGCTTTACGTGCCATTGCTTGGTCGGGACGGGCTTCGCGAATTTCTTTATACGTGCTTCGCGGTGCTTCGGAGAAGTACACGATGTTTGCCCAGTTCTCCGGCGGGGTGATGCCCACGAAGGACGAGCCGTCCATCTTCTTGTACGGCCAGAAGGTGTAGCCGATATTATTATCGCGCATGGTCTGGCAGAAAGCGGCTTGCCACTCATCCGTATTATGGCCTATTTCGCCCATGTACATCGGCAGGTTCACGCTGTCGCGGAAGTTGATGAAGCTCTGGATGGCAGCTTTGGTAGGCTCGCCCCCGTAGCGGTGGCAGGTGTACATTATCTTGTCGTCGAACTTGGAGTCCTTGAACGGTTTGAAGTTACCGTTCCATTGCGAGCCGCCCAACAGGATGATGTGGTTCTTGTCCACTTCGCGGATGGCGGCTACACCTTTCTTATATACATATTCCAGTTTGTCGTTCAGTTCTTCCATGTTCTCGAAGTAAGGGGCGATGGGTTCGTTGAACAGTTCATAGCCCAGGATGACCGGTTCGTTCTTGTAACGGTCGGCTATGCGGCGCCAGATGTCGCAGTAGAGTTGCTGGCTTGCCTCGCTGTCGAACAGCCAGGGGTAACCGTAACTGTCGTCGATGTTATCGCCCGTTTGTCCGCCGGGAGCATCGTGCATATCCAGGATGAGGTAGAGGTCGGCCTCGCGACACCAGTTCACCAGGCTGTCCACGCGGGCAAAGCCGTCCTGATTGGCAGTCAGCCCCATGTAGTCCTCGTCCGTGAAGAGCTTGTAGTGGAAGGGCAGGCGGATAGTATTGGCACCCTGGTCCTTGATGAAGCGGATGTCCTCACGCGTCACGTAGTTGTCCTTGAATGCTTTCCAGAAGTCGGCAGTGAAGTCGGGACCTACCAACTGGCAGAACATTTCGTTGATGAAGCGTCCCGAGTTGGTTTTGTTGAACCGGAACATATATCCTTCGGGATTCAGCCAGTTGCCCAGGTTGGTACCCATGATGAAGAGTTTCGTGCCGTCGGGCTTTATCAGGTCTTGCCCCTGAATGGTTACAAACTTGTCGGAAGTCACTTGCTTTTCTGCTTGCTTCTCACTGCATCCTGTCATGCTTAGTGCCAGCAGGACGATAGAGATACTCGATGCTAATAAATGTTTCATAATAATTAGGGTTATTGTGGTTATTTCTTCCAGCGATAAGAGGCAACAGCTTTGCCGGGAATCGTACAGTCTATATAGTTCTTTCCATCCACCGTCAGACTGATGCGGGCGGTGGTTTCATTCTCGTTCAGCAGTACAAAAGCCACAGTTCCATCGGGATTTTCGAAAGCGGAGTACATGAGTCCGTTCGCAACTTTGCCATCACTTCCGATGCGGAAAGCACCCGGCTTCACTACCGATGACAGATGGCCGATGATGTAATAATGTGAATTGTAAGTGATGGTTTTGTAGTCCGAACGGTTGATGTCCACTGCTCCGTAGCAGGTCTGGCAACCGCCGTCGCGGTTGGGCCCGCGCTCGGAGTCGAGCATCAGGTTCCATACGATGACGCCTTTGCACCAGTTGTTCACGGTACCCAGGGCTACTTCGCGCATATCTTCCATCAGGCGTTTTTGCAGGTTGCGGCCGTCGTTCCACATTCCGATAGAAGTCTCGGTGAAGATAAGTTCCTTATCGGGGCGCTGACGTTGGATGTTGTTCAGTTCGTTGCGGTCACCGCCGTAGTTGTGGTAGGCGGCACCGGTCAGGAAGGCGGCAGCTGCTTCGTCATTATACATTTTGATAGGATACTGCTGCTGGTCTGCTAGGTTGTCGTAATTGTAGTTATGGTCGAAGGCATAAATCTTGGTGTCTTGCAGTCCGGCAGCTTTGAAGGCAGGGCCGAGTGCATCCTTCACAAATGCCAGTTCTTCTTCCCAGCCCATGAACAGGGAAGCCGAGTTGCCGCGGTTCAACGGTTCGTTCTGGGGAGTGATGGAGTAGATTTCGATGCCTTCTTTCTCGAAAGCCTGCACCCACTTCACGAAGTAAGTGGCGTAGTCCTGGTAGTAGTCGGGATTCAGTTGTCCGCTTGTCCAGGAGTTGAAAGGCTTTTTGTCCGTCAGGTTATCCACCTTCATCCATCGGGGGCAAGTCCACGGGGAGCCCAGTATCTTTATGGTAGGGTTGATGGCAAGTATTTCTTTTAAGATAGGTATCACGTATTCCGTTTCTTCGCTTTGCAGGGCGAAGTTCTCGATGCCCGGTTCGTCGCAGCAGGTATATTCGCTCAGCGAGAAGTCCGAGCAACCGATAGAGATACGGATATAGCTGAAACCCAGTCCGTCTTTATCAGAGAAGGTGCGGGTAAGGAACTTCGTGCGTTCGGCAGGTGCCATCTTCATCAGATTGTAGCAGGTGGAACCGGTGACGGCAGCGCCAAAACCATCCATCGACTGATAGCGCACTGTGGGGTTCAGTGTAATGACAGGGGCAAACTTAGGCTTGTCGGAGAACTTCAGAGTTGTTTCGGCAAAACTTTGCGAGCGGTCGGCGGTAGTAGTGTACACGATTGCTTCACCTTTGGGCGCGTCCGATTCGGGCGGAGTGTCTATTGCCGGAGTGGAACTATTGCTACAGGCAATTGCAGTAGCAGACAGGCAGCATCCTACAAAAAGAAGAAGTTTGAATTTCATAGCATTGTCTTTATTGGTTACTTAAACTTTCCCAAAGGTAGGAAAGATAACAATGCCCCGTATCGGTGTATCGGAAATAGGTGGAGCGAGTGGGCGGTTGCTGCCAATTAATGTGTTGGTAAACAATGCGATATATACGCTTTGGGAATGGCAAAAAGTGGATGGTAAAAACCTGTTTGACGTATTGTTAACGTATCAGCATCAGCTGTGTTTCAAAGTCCTCGCGGGAGATGCGGGCCTTGTTCTTCACCTTCGCCCTGTAATTATAGATGGTATTTACGGAATAACGAAGAAACTCTGCAATCTGCGAACTGTCGTCGATGCCGAGACGTATTAGGGCGAATATGCGCAGCTCCGTGTTCAGTAGTTCGCCCTTGCGGAGCACAATGCGCTCTTCGGGTTGCAGCAGGTCATTGAACTTGTCCACAAAATCGGGGAAGAGGTGCAGGAAGGCGGTATCGAAGTTCTCATACAGCTCTTTCAGACCGGCATCCAGCACTTCGCTGGAACGTACCATTTTCAGCAGTTCTTCCGTCTGTCCGGCGGTTATCTTCTTGTTGACCATGCGGCGGTAGGTATCCAGCCGCTTGATGTAAATGGAGCATAGGTTCATGAACCGCCCCACGTACTCTTCTTTGATGTGGTTCGAGATTTGCAACTGTTCGTTGGCGTGCTCCAGGTGGTTCCGGGCAATGGAGAGGCGCTTCATCTGGCGGTAGATAAAGGCGACTGCGGCAACCAGCAGCAGAGTCAGGGCGCTGATAAGCCAGATGTACAGGCGGAGCCGGTCGTTCTGTTGCTCGCGCATTGCCTGGTAGGTAAGGTCTATCAGGGAGAGGATGCCTGCCGTCTGGAGACTGCGGCTGCGGGCATTGTAGCGGTTCGTCTCGCTCCAGGAGAAACGGATGTAGCGGTAGGCGCGCTCTATGTCCCCTTCTTTGTAGAGCAGTTCCGCCAGCATCCAGAGCGAGGCATGGTCTGTGATGCTGAGGCGTATATCGGTGAGCGCCGACAGTGCCAGATAGCGTTTCTCCTCTTCACGGTTCCCCATCCGATGGTAAAGCAGGGAACGGTGGTAGGTAACCAGGGCATATTCGGGCGTATCGGGTGCGGCGCTTGCCAAACGCGCATCGTTGATGCTCAGGGCCTTTTCCGCATGGCCGGCTGCCGCTTCGCGCATCTCTTTCCGTTCCAGATACAGGGCGGAAGTAGGGGGGAGTATCTGCATCAATGAGTCATCGTAGGCTGCGGTCAATGCCTGATAGCGCTTCTTGAAGGCATCGTCCAGCGTATAAAGGCTGAGTTCGTCATAAAGTTTCTGGTAACAATGGTAATAATCGGGCAGCAGGCGGGCGGGCAATGAGTTCTTGTCCGTCTGTCGCAGCAGGTCGGTGGCTTCTTCGTACATTCCGGCGGTAGCCATCAGGTAGGCAAGTTCCAACCGTGTTTCATGGGCGGCATCGGGTTGGCAGTGGCGCTCCGCCCAGTCCAGGTTGATGCGAAGGTAATGGATGGCGGAGTCGCAGATGTAAGCCTTGTATTCCTTATAAATTTCCCCATTCCATCGAAAAAAAGAGGTGCTAGCAGTATCGGTTTCCGCCAACTGCTGCTTCAGCCGGGCGATGCGTGCTTCGCGTTGGGCAACGGACTGTTCGTGTGCACCGATGGCTTCGTCCAGAGAAGCCGTCAATGCAGCCATGCCCGGCATATCGGCAGGAGCAGCGATGCTCTGCACAACAGCGGCAATGAGAAAGCAAAAGAATAGTAGTTTCTTCATCGTGACGACAAATATAGTAAGAAATCCCGCAAAGCTGTAGTCCCGCAAAAAATAGTTTCCTATATTTGCATCATAAACCCCCAAACAACTCAGTTATTATGAAAAACTTAGCACCACAGCGAGTTGCCGCGGTCGATGTATTCCGCGCGCTTACCATGTTCCTCATGCTCTTTGTCAACGACATTCCCGGACTGAAAAACGTTCCGCACTGGCTGATGCACGCCGAGGCGAACGAAGATATGCTGGGCTTTTCCGATACCATTTTCCCTGCTTTCCTCTTCTGCATGGGTATGTCCGTATCCTTTGCCATACAAAACCGGTATAAGAAAGGCGATACTACCCTGCAAGTCATTGCCCACGTCTTTTGGCGTACGGTAGCTCTGATAGCTATGGGGCTGTTTGCGCTCAATAGCGGCGGCATCGAAGGCGGGCTTTCGCATCAATGGTTCTCCATCCTGATGGTAATAGGCTTCTTCCTTACCTGGGGGGTATATCCCAAGGCGGAAGGAACGAAAAAGGCCCTTTTCACCGTGATGAAAGTAGTGGGCGTACTTCTGCTCGCCGCCCTTGTCATCTATAAAGATATGAATGGAAAGCCGTTCCACATCGGTTGGTGGGGCATCCTCGGACTTATCGGCTGGACATATGCCGTGTGCGCGGGTATCTACCTGTTCACCCGCGAGGACTTGCGCAAGAATGCCATTGCATGGTTTGTAGTCGTGTTGCTTGCCGTAGTCAGCCATTCCAATCTGATACCCGAAGATTACGGCATGCGGATTATCCTGCTGCCTTTCATCCCGAGCGACTGGACGCTGCACGCCTTCGGTATGTCCGGCGTACTTACTTCCCTGCTGATGCAGCGCTATGCTGACCGTGAGCGGCCGGGGCGGTTCATCGGAATGCTCTTTGCCCTCGGCGCAGGCATGCTGGTCCTTGCCCTTGTTTCGCATCCCTGCTGGATTATCTCCAAGATACAGGCCACTCCCACCTGGCTGTTCTATTGCCTTGCTGTGTTCTTCCCCCTGTTCGGTTGCTTCTATTGGCTGACGGACGTGAAAGGCAAGGCCAACTGGTTCGACATTATCAAGCCCGCCGGCACCGCCACACTGACCTGCTATACGCTGCCATATCTGTGGTATCCCATCCAGCAACTGTTGCATCTGCATTATCCGGCAGCCCTGGGCAGCGGCGCCCCCGGCTTACTCAAATCCCTCATCTTCTCGTTCATCATCGTAGGACTGACCGGGTTGCTGGTGAAGGGAAAGATAAAACTGAAAGTATAATCGCTGAATACAATGTTGAAAGTTCAAACTCCTAACGGTGACGACAAGGTGCTGCTGCATTCGTGCTGCGCACCTTGTTCCTCTGCCATCATAGAATGTATGCTGGCAAATGGCATCCGTCCCACTATCTTTTACTGCAATCCCAACATCTATCCGCAAGAGGAATACGAGATACGGAAGAACGAGGCTGTTCGCTTCGTAACTTCCAAAAACCTCGATTTCATCGATGCGGATTATGACTATGCACACTGGTTGCACACTATGAAAGGACTGGAGAATGAACCGGAACGGGGCGGGCGGTGCCTGAAATGCTTCACCCTGCGCCTTACGGAGACAGCTCGCTATGCATCCGAACATGGTTTCTCCGTATTTACCACCACACTTGCCTCTTCGCGCTGGAAGAGCCTCGAGCAAATCAATGAAGCCGGACGCCGTGCCGCCGCACTCTATCCCGGCACGGTCTTTTGGGAACAGAACTGGCGTAAAGGGGGGCTTCAAGACCGCCGCAACCAGCTTCTCAAAGAGTACGACTTCTACAACCAACAGTATTGCGGCTGCGAGTTCAGTATGCAGAGGATAGGTAAAAAAGACGAATGAAATAAGCCTTTAATTTATTAATAACCATTGCCTTGCAGTTCCCTATGGGTAGGGAACGAGCGTATCTGCAAGCGGGAACGACTGTATCCTAAGGAAGAAACGACCGTTTCCTAAAGGGGATACGCGCGTGTCCTCAAGCGGGAACGGGCGTGTCCTCAAGTGGAAACACGCGTGTCGCCAAGTGGTGACGGACGTGTCCGCTAAGGAAACAAAAGAGAAAGCCCCGTGAATGATAGACGAATCTACCGTTCACGAGGCTTTCTTTTAGTATGGATCAGGCTTCCGCCTTTATTTTACAATGCCTTTGGATGCTCTGATGAAGTCGATGATGTTGTGTATCTCATCACTCATCGGCACCTGGTCTTCAATCTTCTGCAAGGCGTCGTGTATGCTGAAGTTACCCTGGTACACCAGGCGGTAGGCATTTACGATGTGTCTCAATACGCGTTCGCTTACTTCATGCTTATGCTGAAGTACGGCGGCGTTGATTCCGTGATACTCTGCCGGATTACCGTTCATGATGACATACGGCGGAACATCCTTCGAGATGCGGCATCCGCTTTGTATCAGTACCCAGCTTCCGACGTGGCTTGCCTGGTGCAGGATGACGTTGCTGCTCAGGATGGTGAAGTCGTCTATCTGGCATTCGCCGGCTACGGTGGTCTTGATGCCCAACACACAATGGTTGCCTATCTGCACGTCGTGGCAGAGGTGTACACCGTCCATCAGGTAGTTTTCATTGCCGATGCGGGTGCATCCGCCTGCATACGTGGCGCGACTGATAACTACATTCTCGCGGATGTCGTTATTGTCGCCGATAACCAACTGGCTCTCATCACCCTCGTAATGGAAGTCCTGGGGCTCGGTGCCTAATACGGCGCCGTGATGCACTTTGTTTGCTTTTCCCAAGCAGGTACCTTTGAGAATCTTTGCACCGGACATGATTACGCAATCATCACCGATTTCTACACCGCCTTCGATATAAACGAAAGGTTGGATGGTAACATTCTTACCGATTTTTGCGGTAGAATCTACAGATGCTAATGGACTAATCATAATAATTATGTATTAAGGTTATTCTCTTCCGCCACCAAGCGCCTGATACAAGCTTACTACGGCTTGCATGCAGTCGAATGTGTCTGATACCTTGGAAAGCTGTGCACTGAGATAAGATTGCTCGGAAGACAGGACTTCCAGGTAGGTAGACGTGCCTAAGTTAAACAATTCTTTTGTATCTTCCGAAGCTTTGCGGGCAGAATTCACTTGAATTTCGCGGGAAGCGGCTTTTTCGGCTACCATTTGGTACTGATACAGGGCATTGCTTACTTCGTTTCCGGCTTTCAGCAGTGTGGTCTGGAATTGAATCTTTGCCTGCTCTTCTTGCGCTTTGGCTTGTTTCAGGCGGGCAATGTTGGTGCCACGGTAGAATAAAGGCTGAGTCAGCGAACCGATGGCGGAAGCCAGCAGCTTGCCGGGGTTGACGATGGCGGAACCGGCACTGTTGGTCCAGCCTGCCGAACCGTTCAGTGTAATCTGCGGATAGAAGGCGGCGCGTGCACTATTGGTGTTGTAATAGCTTGCAGCCAGCGACATTTCGGCAGCTTTCACGTCCGGGCGGTTGGACAGCAGTTGCAAGGGGATGCCGGCAGAGAACTCCGTGGGCAGTTGCTGTTGTTCCAGCACGCTGCGGGCGATGTGTTGTCCCGGTTGGTTCAGCATCAGGCATAGTGCATTCTCGGTTTCGCGGATGCTCTGGCGTATGCCGGGCAGGGATGTCATGACTTGTGCATAGGCAGTGCGGCTTTGCTCTACGGCAGCGGAAGTGGTGCCGTAGATACCTGCATCCTTCATGGCTTGCACGGTTTCCAGGTTCTTCTTCAGGATGTCCGCAGTACCTTCGGTGATTTGCAACTGGCGGTCGAGCATCAGCAAGGTGTAGTACATATTGGCTACGTTGGCGATGACTTGTGTCTGCACGGCTTGTTCGTAGAACTGGGTCTGCTTCAACGACACTTGTGCGCCGCGCTTCGGGTTCAGCAACTGGCCGAAGAGGTCGATTTGCCAGCTTGCCGTTACGGGCAGTGAGTAAGTCTGTGTAGCTTTTCCTTTGTCCCAACTGCTGACGGTTCCTTGCGGAGACAGTGCCAGCATAGGAGCATAAGCCAATCGGGCGGACAGAAGGGCGGCTTCTGCCTTTTTCACGTTCAGGGCTGCGCTGCGCAGGTCGGCGTTGCTGACGAGCGCCTGTTCGATAAGTGCTTGCAGTTGCGGGTCTGTGAACACTTCCTTCCAAGGCAGGTTGCCGAAGTTGTCGGTACTTGCAACAAGTGTATCGTTTACGGATGCCGTGTCACGATACAGCCCGGCAGTGGTGATGTCTTCGGGTCTGTCGTATGATTTGTAGATGTGGCAACTGCTCAATAAAGCAGTTGCACACATCAGAGTTATAATTTGTTTCTTCATATTCTTTTCAAGTATCTTCTACTTACTACTATATACTTACTACTAACTACTTAGTATATTGTTCGATTTCCGGTTCGGCATCGGAGTTATCCACGTCTTCCCATTCCATCGGTTTGAATTTCTCTTGCAGGTACTGGAAGGCTACGAACAGCGCCGGTACTATGAATATCTGCAATATCATACCGATTAACATACCGCCGATGGCCGAGGTACCCAGTGTACGGTTACCATTGGCTCCTGCACCGGTGGCAAGCATCAACGGAATCAAACCTACGATCATCGCCAAAGACGTCATCAAGATAGGACGGAGACGGGCGGCGGCACCCAGTACGGCTGCCCATGTGATGCTCATACCCATGCGGCGGCGTTCGAGGGCGAACTCTACAATCAGGATGGCATTCTTTGCCAACAGACCCATCAACATGATCAATGCAATCTGCATATAGATGTCGTTGGACATGGAGCCCATAATCATCTTCATAAAGGAGATGTTGCCGATGGCGCTCATACCGTTGACGAACAGGAAGCTACCCAGCAAACCGAACGGAATGGACAGCAATACGGAAAGCGGCAGGATGTAGCTTTCGTACTGTGCACTCAGCAACAGGTAAACGAACACGAAGCAGAGCACGAAGATCAAACCGGTAGTGCTGCCACTGGTTTCGGACTCTTCACGCGCCATACCGCCAAGTTCGTAAGCGAAACCGGTAGGCAGGTTCTCCTGGGCAACCTCAGAGATAGCAGCCAGCGCCTGACCGGAAGTATATCCGGTGGCAGGGGCAACCATCACCTTCATAGAGGTATAGAGGTTGAAACGGCTGATGATGTCCGGTCCGTACACCTTCTTGATGGAAACGAACTGGGTGATGGGAGCCATCTCATTGCCGTTGCGCACCTTGATGCTCGACAGGGATTCGAGGTTCTTCGTTGCCTCGGGTTCGGCTTGTATCATTACGCGGTACATCTTACCGTAACTGTTGAAGTTGGAAGCATACAGACCGCCGAAGTATCCTTGCATGGTGCTGAGGATGTCGCTCGGGCTGATGCCTGCCTTCTTACAAGCGGCCGCGTCGATGTCCAGCATATACTGCGGGAAGTTCGGGTTAAAGCTGGTCTTGGCGGAGTTGATCTCGGGACGTGCTTCCAGGGCGGCGGTATAGCTGTTTACCACGTCGAAGAAGTGGTTCAGGTCACCACCGGTCTTATCCTGCATGTTCAACTCGATGTCGCTGGATGCAGAGTAACCCGGAATCATAGGCGGAGTGAAGAACAATACCTGTGCTTCCTTGATAATCTTCTGTGCACGCATGAAGAGCGTGATATAAACAATGTTGGAGTTCTGCATCGTAGAACGTTCTTCCCAGTTCTTCAGCTTGATGATGATAGAACCGTAGGAGGGTCCTTGACCGCCGATAAAGCTATAGCCGGAGATTAGGGTACGCGATTCGACGGCAGGTTCGGCAGCCACCAGGCTGTCCACACGGTGCAGCACTTCCTGGGCGCGTTCCTGTGAAGTACCCGGGGGCAGGGTTACTACACCCATGATAGTACCTGTATCTTCGTTAGGCACCATACCGGTCGGGGTAATCTTCATGAAGAACATCAGCAATACGATGGAACCTGCTACCAGTCCGAAGGACAGCCACTTCTTCTGGATGAAGAAGAGCACGCGCTTCTTATACTTCTGCAACAAGTTGTCGTAAGTGGTATTGAAGGCTGTATGGAAGCGGCTTACGAAAGTCGATTTCTTCTCACCGTGTTCTTCGTGAGGCTTCAGGAAGATGGCACACAATGCCGGACTCAGTGTCAATGCGTTCAATGCCGAGAAGCCGATAGCGATAGCCATTGTCAGACCGAACTGGCGGTAGAACGTACCTGCCGTACCACCCATGAAACTTACCGGGATAAACACGGACATCATGACCAGCGTAATGGAAACGATAGCGCCGCCCAATTCACTCATGGCGTCGATGGAAGCGGCACGGGCAGACTTATACCCCTGGTCCAGCTTCGCATGGACGCCCTCGACGACGACTATGGCATCATCGACCACAATCGCAATGGCGAGCACCATCGCCGAAAGGGTCAGCAAGTTGATACTGAAACCAATCAGTTTCAGCACGAAGAACGTAGCAATCAAGGCTACCGGTATGGCAATAGCCGGAATCAACGTAGAACGCATATCCTGCAAGAAGATATATACTACGATAAATACCAGGATAAATGCCTCGATCAATGTCTTTACTACCTCGTGGATAGAAGCGAAGAGGAAGTCGTTGGCACTTTGGGCAACGTTTATCTTCAAGCCCGAAGGCAGTTTCTCGGAGTAGTTGTCCAGCAGGTTCTCGATGTCGCTGATGGTCTGCGTGGCATTGGTTCCTGCCATCTGGAAGATGATACAGCTGACGGCCTTATGACCGTTTACGGTATTGTTGAAGCTATACGTCAGACGCCCCAACTCGATGTCGGCAATGTCTTTCAAACGGAGCACTTCGCCGTTCTCCATTGCTTTGACAACGATGTTCTCGAACTCTTGCGGCTGCTGCAAACGTCCCTTGTAGCGGATGGTGTACTGGAAGGACTGCTTGCCGCGTTCACCGAACTGTCCCGGAGCGGCTTCAATATTCTGTTCTGCCAATACGGCTGCCACGTCGTTAGGTATCAGTTTGTACTGCGCCATGATATCGGGTTTCAGCCAGATACGCATGGAGTAGTCCGTACCGAGCACCATGGCATCACCCACACCGTTGACACGTTTCACCTCAGGGATAAGGTTGATATTGGCGTAGTTCTCCAGGAACTCGATGTTGTATTGGTCGGTTTCATCGTAGATGGACATTACCATCAACATGGAAGTCTGTCTCTTCTGTGTCGTTACACCGACTTTGGTTACTTCGGCAGGCAGCAGACCTTGCGCCATGGAAACACGGTTCTGTACGTTGACGGCTGCCATATCCGGGTCGGTGCCCTGCTTGAAGTAAATGGAAATATCACCGGAACCGTTGTTGGAGGCATTGGAGGTCATGTACATCATGTTCTCCACACCATTGATCTGGTCTTCCAGCGGTGCAATGACGGAGTTCAATACCGTTTGGGCGTTGGCACCGGTATAGGTGGCACGTACCGAAACGGTAGGAGGTGCGATGTCCGGATATTGGGTGATAGGCAGTGTTGCCAAACCAATAAGACCCAGTATCACTATCAGGATGGAGATTACCGTTGATAGTACCGGACGGTTAATAAATCTATCTAATTTCATGTTTTCAATGTTTAATGTTCAACGATTAATGATCAGAGTCCATCATTAGTTAAACGCTGTCTGGATATTACCTTCTTTCTGGTCTTTCAAAGCCTTCTGATACTCTGCTTCTTTCTCGGCAGGAGTGATAGGCTTGATGGTTTGTCCGTCTTTCAGGTTCTGTACGCCTTCGATGACAATCTTGTCACCTGCTTTCAGGCCGCTTGTTACGTAATAGTACTTGCCGTCGTTCAGGCTGAATACTTTGATTTCCGTATTCTTCAGTGTGTTGTCACCCTGCAGTACGAATACGAACTTCTTGTCCTGTACTTCCGTAGTAGCCGATTGCGGTATCATGATAACATTCTCCATCGGGTTGGGGAATACTACATTGCCTGTGCTTCCGCTGCGCAGCACATTGTGCTTGTTGGGGAAGAGGGCACGCATTGTTACGGAACCGGTTGCCTGGTCTATCACACCGCTGATGGTTTCTACACGTCCGCTGTCAGCGTACATCGTACCGTCGATAAGTTGCAGTTGTACATCGGGCATCTTTTCCAGGATTTCTTTGGTGCTACCGCCCTCACGAATCTGTGACAGCAGTTGTCTTTCGGTCATGGAGAAGTAAGCATACATCTGTGAAATGTCGGCAACAGTGGTCAGGGGAGTTGCTGTGGAAGGGCTTACCAGGCTACCTACACGGTAAGGTACGGTGCCTACTACACCATCACTGGGGCTGGTTACGCTGGTGTAAGACAGATTGTTCTTGGCATTTACCAGTTGGGCTTCCGCCTGTGCCAGTTGTGCTTTCGTCTGTGCCAGTTGGTTTTCGGCCATTTGCAGGTCGTAGTCGCTGATGATGTTCTTTTTGTTCAGTTCACGTTTGTTGTTTACGGTGAGTTCTTGCGTATTTACAGCAGCTTTGGCTGTTTCAACGGCAGCCTTGGCTGAGTTCACGGCAGCCTGGTACTGTACGGGGTCGATGCTGAATAGTACTTGTCCTTTGCGTACAACAGAACCTTCGTCCACATGTAATTTAGTGATGAAACCGCTTACCATCGGGCGGATTTCCACGTCTTGTTTACCCTTGATGGTGGCAGGGTAACTGTTTGTCAGGTTAGCAGTCGTAGTTTTAACCTCGATTACTGCAAATTCGGGTGCTGTGCCCGTGCTTTTGTCACCTTGTCCGCAACTGCTGAGCAGTGCCAGGCAACATGCCAATAATACTAATCTAC